>JANMAD010000016.1:0-7205 GCA_031359515.1 Acidobacteriota bacterium
AGCGACTCGCGCTTGCCCACGCGCACGCCGCGCGAGGCGCGTGCCGACGAGCGTCAGTTCACGCGCGCTCGTGTCACTGCGCAACACCTCTTCAACGCGCGCGGAGAAATCGCTGGTGAGATTGCTGCGTCTGGCGCGGACGACCGGGCGCAACGCGGTTGAGCTGAGAGCGGCTTCATTCGCCTTCGTCGTCGTTGTCGTCGTTGCGTGTGGGCGCACGACGACCGGTGCGGGAAAGAGCGCCGCGACTTCGTTGGCGCGTGTGGAGAAGATGGGCGCGCCGCCCGGATGATCGGCCCGCGCGCTCTGTTCGGCCGTAACGATCAAACTGTAGCGCGCGAACCGCGCGGGGTGCGCAAACTTGAGCGCGGCGTCGCCGTGCGCGTCGCGGCGCAACTCGCCGAGCCGGATGATCGCGCCGCCCGTCGCCCAGACGAGAAAGGTGTGCGCGCCCGGCGTGACCGTGCCCGGTGGCGGCAGGTTCGTCGCCGTCAAGCGCGCCCGCCCGCCCGCCTTTGTCGGTTCGATCTCAAGTTGCGCGCTCGCGCCCGCCGCGAACGAGCGCAGGCGCAGCATCATGTTTGTCGTCTGTGCCGCGCCCATATCATCACTGACGGCGGCGCGGGTGGCGACGACCGCGTCCGTCATCAGCCAACACAGCGCGCCGCATATACATGCTAACGCACACCAGCAAACGCCTCGTCTCACGAGCCTGCGACCGTGTGTCATGTGCTTTGACCTATGCCTGAATTGTCAGAACTGGAACGCGCGTGAGCTTAGCACCAAGCGGGAGAAAGCAAAAGATGAAGTGCGGGAAGGTAGCGGTTCAATTTGAAGTGAAGGGCGACGAAAGCTGCCCTGCACCACAGAAACACAGAGCGCACAGAGTGGGCCCAGAGGGCACGGAGAAAATCGATCTCAGATTTGAAATTTGAGATCGGAGGATGCGCGTGTTCAGTCGCTCGCGGCTTGGAGGCGAGCGCGGGCGTGGGCGGTGGGCAGCGTGATGCGGAAGGTCGTGCCGCGCCCGGGCATGCTGTGGACGGTGATGTGGCCGGAGTGCTCTTGCACGATGCCGTAGCTGACGGCAAGGCCGAGGCCCGTGCCGCGTCCGACACCCTTCGTGGTGAAGAACGGATCGTAGATGCGCGCCACGTTCTCCGGCGCAATGCCGATGCCCGTGTCAATTACTTCGACGATGATCGCGTCGGCTTCGCTTGCGGTTGCGAGCGTGATCCGGCCGCCATCAGGCAGCGCATCGCGCGCGTTCAAGATCAGGTTCGTGAAAACCTGTTGCAGTTTGCCGCCGTTGCCATAGGTCGGCGGCAATTGTGCGTCGTAGGCGCGCACGATCTCGATCTGGCTCTGGCGCAGTTGCGGCTCTAAGAGTTGCAGCGTGTCGTCCAGCACGCGGTTCAAGTCCACCGCGCCGAAGTCCGTCACGTTGCCGGTGCGCGAAAAGTTGAGCAGGTTGTTGACGATGCCGGTGGCGCGGTCGGTCTGGCGATGAATCTTTTGCAAGAGCGCGTGCTTCGGGTCGGTCTCGGCGAACATGCCCAAGAGCATCTGCGTGTAACTCGATACGCCCGTGAGCGGCGTGTTGATCTCGTGCGCAACGCCGGCAGCCAAGAGACCGATGGATGAAAGTTTTTCGCGTTGCTGCAATTGCTCTTCGAGCCGGACGCGCGCCGTCACGTCCTCAAGCACGACGAGCGCGCCCGTATGCTCGTCGCCGGCCGAGCGGCGCAGGGGCGCGAGCGCGATATTGAGAATGAGCGAGCGATGCTGCCGCGTCGCCGTATGCAGTTTGTAGATACGGCGCACATCGGCGAGCGCCCAGGCATCTGCGCCCAGCACCTGCCGGAGCGTTTCAGCGAAATCTTCGGCGAACAAATCTTCGACGCGCTGCCCCGTGGCTTCGGCGCGACTGACACCAAGCAAGTCTTCCAGGGCACTATTGCAACTGGTGATGCGCCCGCGCGGATCGACGGCGAGCAGGCCGACGTTGATTGATTCGATGATCGACTCGTTGAAATCTTTCAGCAACTCCAACTCGGTCGCGCGCTCGTGTTGCTCTTGATAGAGCAGACTGTTCTCGATGGCGACGGCGACGTAGCCGGACACGGTACGCAGAATTTCCAAATCTTCCGACGAGAGCAATTCGCCGCCGAGCGAACGACCCAAGCCGATGACCGCGACAAGTCGCCCACGCACAACGCAGGGCACGTAGTAGTGCAACGTGCGGCGCACGTAGCTGCCCGAATCACCGAGGGGCAGGTCAATGTCGTCGGCGCGCACGATGCCGGTGGCGGCCGAGCGGGCGCGGATCATCTCGCGGAAGTCTGCCGGCACGCGCAACTCTTGCCCAAGCCCGACGGCGCGGGCGACGCGATAGCCTGACGGCGCGTTCGCATCTTCGATGAAGATCGCGATGCGCGCGACGCTCAGCACCTGTTGTAGCCGACTGACGAGCGCGTCCAAGAGCGGCTCAAGCGTGGTCGTGGCGGAGAGCGTGCGGCCGAAGTCGAGCAAGCCTTGCCGCAGGTCGTAGCGTTCGCCGTAGAAGAGGCGATCCACGCGCACCTGCAAGAAATTTTTGAGCGGCGCAGCGCTCATCACAATCGCCGCCATGCCCAGCACCGAGACGACGACGCGCAGGGTGATAACGCCCGGCGTCATCGCGCCGCCGAAGGCATAGAGACCGGCGACGTAGACGACTGCGCCGAGCAGGAGCGCGATGGTCAAGGTCGTCAGCGCATAGACGGCCGCGCGGCGCACGACCACGTCCACATCCATCAGCCGGTAGCGCACGACCGAGTTGCCGAACGTGAGCGGGATCAGCACAAGCGGCACGACGGCCGCGTTCGTCAACCACCGGCGCGCTTCGACATCAGCCGCTGTGGATGCCGCAGTTATATCGCCGAACAGATAACCGACCGCATAGAGCAGCGTGAATGGCGCGATGGCCAACACCGATCCCCACACGACCCATTTCAATTGCTGTCGCACGACCGCGTTCTTACTGCGCCAGAAGCGGCGGATCAAAACGAGTGCGCCCGCCACGAGCGCGAGGGCCAAGTGCGCCAACTCGACCCGATACAGGCCGCTGATGAAATCAGCGGAGAAAGTGGGCGGGCGCAGGTGTGTGACGTATTGAATCTCGTTCTGATAAAGCACGAGCGCGGTCAGCACGCTCAGACAGATCGCGGGTAGATAAAGGAGCGCAACGAGCCGGTGATAGCGCGCGAAGAGTTGCCGCCGGACGGGATAGATCGCGCAGAAGTGCAGGAAGAGCGGCGCGAAGAGAACATAAGCCACGTCGTCGAGGAACGCGATGGATTTGTCCAAGTCCTCGAATAGCCCGATGGGTTTGTAGAAATGAAAGACGAAGGCGGCGAGGCAGAGCGTCGTGAAATGTAAGACGAAAGGAGCGCGCCCGCCCTGTTTGAAGAGCACGAAGAGACCGACGAGCAGATAGACGACGCCGATGAAATTGATGTAGTAGTCGCGCGTCGTGCGGTTCGGTACGGGACTGAGATCGGACAGCGTCGCATCGTAATAGCGCGTGTCGGCGGGGAACGAAGGCCGCTCAATGCGGTAAACGAGCGGCCGGCCGGCCTTGCGCGCCTCTTCCAAATAAATCTGAATTTCGGCGACGGAGACCACCGGCTCGAAGTTGATTTCATCTTCGCTGATGGCGATGAGACGGTCGCCGGGTTGGAGTCCGAGCACGCCGGCACGGCTCGCAGGCGTGTTCGGTGCGACCGTGCGCGCGATGATGCCACTAGCGTCCTGCGTCCATTCAACACCATCGGTGACGGGCGGTTGGCGTGTCTGACGCTGCGCGAAGTTGAGCGCGCCGGCCGCGACGAGCAAGGCCGTCGCCAGCAGCAACACCCACGTCCGCGTTGTCAGCACCGATCCCTTCACGGCTTCAAACCTCGCGCTCTCCGCTAGCTAAACCGATACAATGAAAGCAATTGATGTTCCAGTTTGCGCGTGGCAGCGACACTGCTTGCGCCCTGACTGCAAACCTCAAGCGCCTCAACCAGTCTGCCTGCCACATACGCTATTAGCCCGCCGCCGCCGGCGCTGTGCCCGCAGGTTTCGCCCGAAAAATAGGCCCCGTCCGATCCGATTTTTTGTATATCTCCGAGATTTTGGAGGACAATGGCAGTGCTGAGTGCCAAGTGAAGAGTGACGAGATAGAGATTTTAGTCCTGCTCGTCACCCGTTACTTGTCACTTATCACAGTCTTAAAATCTGACCGAGATGCCGCCGCGCACAGAGCGGCGCGTGTTGCCGATGAAGGTTAGCGTGACGCCGTCTTCGACGCCGCAGGTCGTGTCGAGCAGATTGCGCGCGTCAAGGATGGCTTCGGCGCGCAGGGGTAGGCCGAAAGTCGGCAGGTCTTGCGTCACGAGGATGCTCAAGCTGGGATCGAAGACGGCGAGCCGGCCCGCGAACGGATCGATGGCAAACACGGCCGCGCGCGGCGAGAAGCGCAGCACGGTGCGGATGCGCGTACCTGTGCCGATGTCTGAATCGAGTTGCGCAGCGGCCGTCTGGAAGAAGCCATTGCGGAAGATTTGGGCCGGCGCGGTTGCGATGCCGGCGTTCGGCGCAAGCGCTTGTCCGCGCCCGACCGCGTAGCCCGCCGATGCTTGCAAGAACTTGCTCAGCCGACGCGCATAGACCACGCGCAAGCCGCGCGCTGCGCCCTGCTGTTCGGCGACGTGTAAGAGCGCCGCGCCGTTCTGCTCGCTGAATGAGTTGAGCGGCATACTGAGCAAGCCGACGCCGCGGCCGTCCGTCGTGTCATAGAACGCGGTCGCCTCCACGCTTGAATTGTTGTCCAGCGTGCGCTCGATGCCAAACTCCAGCCGGCGCGTACGCTCGGCCACGGCGCGCCCATTCACGAACGCGACTGCCTGCTCGCTCATTTCCGGGAAGACCAACGCGCCGTCTTCCATCTTAACCACCGACTGCGCACCCGTCGTGCGGTCGCCCGGCGCATAGCCGAACTTCAAACGTGTCTGCCCGTTCGCTGCGAACTCGAAGCCGAGGCGCGGACTCAACGCGCCGCTGCCCTTCGGGCCGAGGAAGCGCGAATAATCCAACCCCAGCACGACCACCACACCATCGCGCACGATCCATTCGTCAAAGGTGCGCACCGAAATCTGTCCGAGCGCCTCGCGCCCATCGCCCGCCGCCTTAGCGAAGAGCGGCACGGTCGCACCGCCGAGCGTCGCGCTCACACGATGCTTATGGCCGACGCGCATGCGCCCCGTTGTCTCAAGCCGCGCGAACGCGTTCGTGCCGATTTGGCCCGCAAAAATCAGTTCAACTGTTTCGTCTAAGGGTGTGGCGACGGCGAAGTTCGTGCCGACGTAGCCGGGCGCGAGCGGATTAGCGGAAGCGGCCGCGAATGTTTCGATGACCCCATGCACGGGCCGCCGCTTCCCATCCGCCGATGCGAGCAGCGTGTCCGCATCCTCTGCGTCAGTGGCAACTTCATCCTCTGCCTGTGTGACCGCCGCAACCGTACTGTCCTCGCCCTCGTTCGCTTGAAAGATCGAGCGATGCACCTGCGCCGTGCGCAGACGCCACTTGGGATCGTTACGATCAGCGCGTCGTTCTGGCACGGTGCGCCCCAGCCCGAGCGGGACGAGATTGAAGCGATAGACGAGTTCGGCGGAGGGGTTGACTTGGACGGCGGTGAAGGTGACCGAGTTGAAGCCTTCGGCGATGGCGCTCAAGACATAACGACCGGGCGCGATGCGCGCGGCAAACGAGCCATCAGCGTTGCTGCGCGTCTGCTTGACGACTTCCGCCGCGCCGTCGCGCAATAATTTGATAAGCGCACCGGCGAGCGGCTGACCTTTGCTGTCGCGCACCGTGCCGCTGATTGTGCCGAGGCGGCGACTCGTGCCCGCGCCGTAAGTTGGCGTGCGCTCTGCGGCGGCGAGCACGAGCGCAAAAGCGAAGAGCGTTAGGCCTGCCCGGCGTAAATTTTGTCTCATAGCACCGAAACCTCCCGGCGCGCGAGCGGCTCAATTTAATGAGCTGTATCCGTTCGCGCCCGCAAGCGATCTCCGATCAGTTGCCCCCGGTTCTTTGGTGCGAGGAGACGTTGCACCTTACGAGTTTCACATCTAGTGCCGCTCGCATGACACTTGCTTTTGCGCGGCTCGCTTGAGCGAAGAGGGACATTCTCTAACTATCGCAAAACAGTGTCAAGCAAGCTTTTCGCTTGCCCGCACTGTGCCGTGCTCTGTCGTTTGCTCACCGTTTATGCACATGCTACGATGCAGGGTGCTGCAAAAGCGTCTACCAACCGGGCCGAAAATTTCCAGTTTCAGCACATTTAAGAGGTAAATGACCGACCAGATTCGTTCCACCAAACTCGCCAACGGCGCGCTAATCTTAACCGACTTCATGCCGGGGCTGCGCTCGGCCACCATTGGCATCTGGGTGCGGCGCGGCTCGCGCCACGAGCCTGCCGCGCTCAACGGCATCTGCCACTTCATCGAGCATACTGTCTTCAAGGGGACGCGCCGCCGCTCGACGCTCGACATAGCGATTGAGTCCGACCGGCTCGGCGGCCACTTCGACGCCTACACATCGCACGAACTGACCGGCTTCGCGCTCAAGGTCGTGGACACGTCCGTGCCGCAAGCGTTCGATCTGCTTGCCGACATGCTCCTGCGCCCGCGCTTCGCCGAGGACGACCTCAAACTTGAGCAGCGCGTCATCATCGAAGAGATGAAGATGGTCGAAGATTCGCCCGAAGAATTCTTGGGCGAACTGTTCAACGCGGCCTACTTCCCCGACCACGCGCTCGGTCGCCCCATCGAAGGCACAGAAGATACGGTCTCGTCCTTCGATCAGGCGCGCACCGCTCAGTTTCACGCCGACGCCTTCGCGCCGCACAACTTCATCATCGCGGCGGCCGGCAACGTCCAACACGATCAAATCGTGGAGTTGGCCGAACGCGCCTGCGCCGGCATTGAGCCGCAAGCGACATCCATCTTCGACAGCGCGCCGGACACGCCGCCCGTCGCCGCCGCGCCCATTTTCGCCGAACGCAAACAGGAACTTGAACAGGCGCACTTGCTGCTCGCCGCGCCTTGGCCGTCCTCGCGCGCCGCAGATCGTTATGCCGCGAGCCTGCTCGGCTCGGTCATCGGCGGCGGCACGTCGAG
>JANMAD010000190.1:0-12434 GCA_031359515.1 Acidobacteriota bacterium
GGGCACACGCACCTACACGCGCGCTATCGTGGCCGAAGAGTTGGGCCTCGAAGTGCGCGACGTGCGCGAAGAGATCGGCAACTCGAAACTCGGCGCGGCGAACGCTTCGGGCGGCTCGACCACTTCGGCGTCGCTCGCGCCTGCCGTCAAGGACGCGGCCTACAAAGCGCGTGCGTTGATGGCGGAACGAGTCGCGTCGCTCGTCGGCATCAAATCCGAAGAGGTTTCGTTCGCGGGTGGTAAAGTCACGGGCGGCGCGAAGTCGCTCACGTGGCAACAGGCTTGCGCCGCGTTGCCGCCGGCCGGCGTGACGGCGCACGGTGAGTGGCAATCCCAACTCGCGGGCAACGGCGTTCACGGCGCGGCGTTCGCGGAAGTCGAAGTTGACGTTGAGACGGGCCACGTGCGGCCAATCAAGCTCGTGCATGTGCAGGACATCGGGTTGCCCTTGAACCGGCTCGCGGTTGAGAGTCAGATGAACGGCGGCATGATTCAATCAATGGGCATGGCGCTCTACGAAGGGCGCGTGATGGACGCGCAGTTGGGGTTGATGGTCAATCCCGGCTTCGGCGATTACAAGCTGCCGGGCGCGTTGGAGATGCCGGAGCTTGTGCCGCTGATTGACGACGAGGACACGCGCGAGGCCGTCATCGGCGTGGGTGAGCCGTCCATCATCCCGACGGCGGGCGCAATCGCCAACGCGGTCTTCAACGCCTGCGGCGTGCGCGTGCGCGAGTTGCCGATCACGCCGGACAAAATTCTCATGGGCCTTGCGGGGCAGGGAGGGCAACGGGCATGAAAGCGTTCGAGTGGGTCAGTCCCGCGACGGTCAACGACGCGGTGAAGTTGTTGCAGTCCACCTCTGCATCGCGCGATCCCGACGATGCGCCGCGCCCCATCGCCGGCGGGCAGGATTTGCTGACGACGATGAAGGACTACCTGACGCGCCCCACGCGCGTGGTGAACCTGAAAGCGATTCGCGGCCTTGATCGCATCGAGGGCGACGCGAAACGCGGCTTGCAGATCGGCGCGCTCGTCACGCTCGCGCAACTCGAAGCAAATGCAATTGTGCGCCGCGACTTTCCCGCGCTCGCGGAAGCCGCGCATTCAGTGGCGACGCCGCAGATACGCAATCTCGGCACAGTGGGCGGCAACCTGTGTCAACGTCCGCGCTGCTGGTACTTCCGGCTCGAAGAGGCAGTCTGTTTGAAGAAGGGCGGCGCGCAGTGTTACGCGGCGACCGGCGAGAATAAGTACAACGCGATCTTGGGCGGCGGGCCGTCTTACATCGTGCATCCGTCCGACCTCGCGCCGGTCTTAGTCGCGCTCGGCGCGAGCGTTGCCGTGACAGGCGCGGATGGGAGTCGCACCATCGCGTTGGAAAAATTCTTCACGTTGCCGAGCGAGGGCAGCATCCGGCGCGAGAACGTGCTGAAGAACGACGAGATCATCACGGAGATACAAGTGCCCGCGTCGGGCTTCGCCGCGCATTCGACCTATCTGAAATTCAAGGAGCGCGAGTCGCTCGACTTCGCGCTTGCGGCCGTCGCCGCAGCCGTTGAATTGAATACGGATAAGACCGTGAAGGCGGCGCGCGTGGTGCTTGGTGGGGTTGCGCCGATCCCCTGGCGTGCGACGGCGGCAGAAGCCTTTCTCGTCGGCCAGCGGCTTGATCAAACCACGCTTAGCGAAGCCGCGCGACTTGCGCTCGACGGCGCGAAGACGTTGGCCAAGAACGCTTACAAAGTGCCGTTGACGCAGACGTTGGTGCGGCGTGCGCTGGCTCAAGTCGGCGGCGCAATGAGCTAATGATCGTTACTGCATGAGGACATGCCATGACGGATGAAATGACCTATCATGAAGCAGCGGCGGAAGAGACGAGCGCAGCAACTGTCCTGCGCAGTTCGTTCTGCGGCGAGTTGCGGTCGAAGAAGTTTTTTATGTTGGGCCGGCTGGCGAGCGCGGCGAGCGATTATCTCGACAGTAGTAATCATTGCTGGTGTCGCGTGACGCAGCAGGTGGTAGGGCCGGACGGCGCGAAGGCGCGGCCCGAACGGTGCGGCCCCGAACGCAATTGTTATCAATCGGCGCTGTAGCGGCGCGGGCGAAAAGTTTTTGGAGGTGCAGTGATGCGTAAGTTCTGGTTTGCGAGTTTGCTGTTGCTCGTGTTGGCGGGCGCGTTGACGTTCAGTTCGCAGGCGGCGCGGACGAATCTGGCGGGCGATTACGTCGAAGTGCGGACGGCGAGCGTCTTCGCGGGCGCGTGCCACTACAACGGTGAATTGATGACGACGGGGCGCGATGCTGTCATGGCGTGGCACATCACTGCGGGCCAGTGGCAGGGCGTTGACCTCGCGGATGTGCGCGTGCTGGCGGTCGTGAGCGCGGACGCAAATCTCGCGGATGCGCAAGCCGGGCGGCGCGCTGAATTGATCGTTGATAGCGCAGCGTCTGAGACGCAAGCGGCGGCGGTGGTCGCAGCCATCGAGAGCAAGTATGCGGCGACGCTTGGGCGCATCACATTAGTGCGCCGCGCGCCGGTGACTTTTGCGCGCGAGGCGGAGGCTTACTCGGTCAACGCAGCGAACGTAGCGGAGTTGACCGTGCGCGCGATGCCGAATCACGAATGCTGCAAGATGCCGCACCTCGTCTGGTACACACCGCTCGTGCCGCTCGCCGACCGCCGCGTCGGACTGACGCTGAAGGCGAGCTATCAGGGCGGCACGGTGGGGGAACGTTGGCAGCAAGCGGGCCAGAACAGCGCGTTCTACGGCAGCTTCGCTTTCTGAGTTGCGGCAGCACACGGCTTTAGTTTGCTATTAGTTAACAACGCTCGCGCTATTGCGCGTGCTTTATAGCGACTTACGATTGGATGCGCCTATAACAGCAGAGGGCTTATCAGTACCGCCTGCGGTAGCGGGCGGGTAGCGGTACGCGACTAAGACCCGCCCGCTACCGCAGGCGGTACTGACAGGCAGCGCACCCAAGTGCAACGCGCTATAGAAAATAGATTGAAAACAATTAAAAAGCGGCCGGCACCATGCCGGCCGCTTTTATTAGCGAGATAAGCAACAGCCTCTTGAGAATCATTCTTCCATCAATTTGATCATGGCCGCGCCGAGCATGCGGCGGCTGTTATGCTCCTGCACGAACACGACCGCGCGTAGGTTTTTGCGTTGCCACTTCGCCCCGAGCGCGACGACGGGCTGCGCCGTGAACGCCGTGCCGCCGCGCGGGTTGAACTGACCAAGCACGCTCAACGAGCGCACGACAGACGCATGCGCCAATGTGTGCCCCGCGTTCTCGCCGCTCGGCACGGCGGTGCGTAGATTGTCTTCCGTGATTGCGAGCAACACTTCAGCCGTGTCGTCCGCGCTGAGCGACGGCAATTTGTCCACGCGCACAGAGAGCGGCACGCCAGCGGCCGGCGCGGCTGAGGCGCGTGTGAGCGTGATGTCGGCTTTCGGCGTCTCGGCGGCGTGGGCGATGGTTGCACGGGCTTTCGTCTGATTGCCGCCGGGGAATTCGGTCTGCCCGTCCACGATCATCTGCGGCGTATAGACGCCGTCGCGCGCGAAGGCGTCGGCATACTCGCCCTGCCGCGCGCTGAACTGCGGTGCGGAGAACGGGTCAGTCCAGCCGAGCCGATTCCAGTAGTCAACGTGTTGTTCGAGCGCGATTATCTCCACGCCCGCGACCGGCTGCGTCTGCGCCAATCGCTTCAACAACTCATCGGCCGGCGGGCAACTCGAACAACCCTCCGACGTGAACAGTTCGATGATGACGGGCGCGCGTCGCCCTGTCGGGGCGGTCTGGTTCTGCCCCGCGGCCTGCGCGGCTTGCTCGAAGTCCGCGTCGCTTTGCGCCTCGTTCGATCTTGAGCGGGTGATGATGATACTGAAGACCAGCAGTCCGACTACTGATAGGATTAGTGCCGTCCAACGTTGCATTTCGTTACTCCCCGTTAAGTTCGTGTTGCTACCGGGCGCACAATTTTACGCCACCCCGCCGCCCGGCGTGTAAGGTATGGCGACAATGCACGACTAATGTTACAGACATGACACTTGTTAGTCGTAATTTGGCGTTAAACCTTACACGGTAAGTGGCGCGCAGCATAGGCGAACGACTCGCGCCCTCCGCGCGGCAAACCAGCTCGGGCCACGCGCGTATTTCAGGCAGCGGACGAGCGTGCCGTTTTTGAAGTGAACGACCATGTTGATTAAAAAACCGGGCGACATTTTTAGCAGCGAGATCACGCCGGAAGAGACTTATCTGAACCGGCGCAACTTCATGCGCGCGGGCGTGTTTGCCGCGAGCACGTTCCTGACCGCGCAACTCTACCGGCGCATCGCCGTCCCGACGCCCGTGCCGGCGCAGAGCGGCGCGAAGCTGGCAACTGTACAGACAGCGAGCGGGGCGGACATACCCGTCGTCAACGAAGCGCGCACGTCTTTTCAGGACATCACGCACTACAACAATTTTTACGAATTCTCGACCGACAAGGCGGACGTTGCTTATAGCGCGCGGAAGTTTGTCACGCGCCCGTGGACGGTGAAGGTGGACGGCCTTGTGCAACAGCCGAAGGAGTTCGACCTTGATGATCTCTTGAAACTTGCGCCGGCCGAGGAGCGCGTCTACAGGCATCGTTGTGTCGAGCGTTGGTCAATGGTCATCCCATGGGTCGGCTTTCCACTCGCCGCATTGCTCAAAGCGGTCGAACCATTGGGGCAGGCGAAGTATGTCGCTTTCCAGACAATCTACGATCCCAAGCAGATGCCGAATCAGAGTACGAGCGTGCTTGATTGGCCGTACATCGAGGGCTTGCGTTTAGACGAAGCGATGCACCCGTTGACGCTCCTGGCGAGCGGTCTGTACGGCCAGACCTTGCTGCCGCAAAACGGCGCGCCGCTCCGCTTGGTTGTGCCGTGGAAGTACGGCTACAAGTCGATCAAATCCATCGTGCGGATCAAACTCACGAGCGAGATACCGCAGACGACGTGGAATCTATCCGCGCCGGACGAATATGGTTTTTACTCGAACGTGAACCCGGCGGTGGATCATCCACGCTGGAGTCAGCAGCGCGAACGGCGCATCGGCGAGTTTGGCATGCGCGACACGCTGCCTTTCAACGGCTACGCCGCGCAGGTCGCGCAGCTTTATGCGGGCATGGACTTGCGCGCAAACTTTTAGGCGAGACAAGATGAGCGCACCCGATACACAGTTCACCCGCTTCGTCCTCTTCGTCAACAGCATCGTGCCGCTGACGCTGCTGTCTTGGGACGCATACTTTCATCATCTCGGCGCGAACCCCATCGAGTTCGTCACGCGCACGAGCGGCATCCTCACGCTCGTCTTCCTCCTCATCTCGCTCGCCGTCACGCCGCTCCGGCAACTGTCCGGCGCGAACTGGCTGATCAAGTTTCGCCGCATGCTCGGTCTCTTCGCCTTCTTTTACGCCTGCCTGCACCTGCTGACCTACGTCTGGTTCGACAAGTTCTTCAACGTGTCGGAGATCATTCAGGACGTGTGGAAGCGTTGGTTTATTTTGGTAGGGATGGCGAGTTTCCTCTTGCTTGTGCCGCTCGCCATCACTTCGACGAACGCGATGATCAAACGACTCGGCGGCAAACGCTGGCAGCGACTACATAAGCTCGTCTATCTGATCGCCATCGGCGGCGTCCTGCACTACTGGCTGCTCGTCAAAGCCGACACGCGCGTGCCGCTCACCTTCGCTGCCGTCCTCGCCGTGCTACTCGGCTATCGCATCGTCAAAGCCTACATGAAGACTGCGCCGAAGAAACTGGCCGGCGCGGTCGAGCGCTAAATTCGCTTCGAGCGCGCAACGCACCAAACAGACTGACGCAAGCAGCATGAGCAGCCTGCTATCGCGGCGTCAGGTTGAATGCGCTGGCAGATGCGGTTGCGAGTTATCAGTGGCCGAAATGTGGTCGCAGCTTAGTAGTGGGTCAATTTCACTGTTGAGCACAAACGAATAGTAGCGCCAGACTTTTCTATAATTTGTGCGATGCAACGGAGAACCATCATCGGGCTGTTGATAGCGGCACAAGTGTTAAGCTGAATCATCCTTTTTATTTGGTGGATGTATCGCCGCATTATCGAGTTCCACGCTAATGAGTCATGATTTTTGTGCAACAGTGAAAATGACCCGCTACCCTACTGTTCTCTGGCTTGCCAAATCCGTTTTGCTCGTGTAGCATGTCGCGCATTCCTGACAGGAATTAATTTCACTAACGGGGCAACACCCGTTTCTCATCTAGGCAACGACCGCCGCCTACGTTGCAGTGACGTAGGTTCGGACGCGCGCTTCCCCGTGCGGTAACTCGCTTGAGTTCGCTCTTCGTTAAGAAGCCGCCGCTTGCAAGCGCGTCATGCTAGTTTCCCGCTCGTTGAGGACACAGTAAAGGTAGGAGCATCGTGGTGAATCGCAAACTTATACGCACGACATTAGCTGAAGTGAAGGGGCGCGAGATGCCGCCGCACAGAGAGCGGCACGAGGGGGGCATGCGCAGCAGTTCAGCTCCGCGTGGCGGCGGGCCGCCCAGCCGTGATCGTGATCGCGACCATTCGTCCGCTTCGGCCGCCGCCGCGCAGGGTCGCAAGCGCGTGCCGCCCTCAGAGACCAACGCGGAAATCTTCTACTATAAAAAGCAGATGGATTCGCATACGGTCATGGTCATGGTGTTGAATGACGGCGATGAGATCGAGGGCACGATTGAGTGGTACGACCGTAGCGCGCTCAAGATCAATCGCAAGGGCGCGCCCAATATCCTGCTGCTGAAGCACAACATCAAATACATGTTCAAGGCCGAAGACCGCGACGGCGGCGGCAGCGAGAGCGACGAGGCCAGCAGCGGCGAGGCCAGCAGCGGCGAGGCCGGCAGCTAACAGTTGCGCGGTTGTGACCGGCGGCCGCGAGAGGAATAGGCGTGCGAAGAGCCGTTCGACTGGGCGGCTGTTCCGCGCCTGTTCGTACATGGTGTCATGACTGAAGCTTGGCTTAGAGAGACTGGCGACGGCGCACACGCGCCCGCCCCGCGCCGTCCGCGCATCGCCATTACGATGGGCGACCCGGCCGGGATCGGCCCCGAAGTAGTCTTGAAAGCCGTCGCCGAAGCACAGGTGCAACGCGTCTGCGTGCCCGTCATCGTGGGCGACGCGCAACTGCTCGCGCACACGGCGCGCACGCTCGACTTGCAGTGCGGCTACGATGTCGTCCAACGCGGCGAACCAATTCCGGCGATGGCGGCCGAGCCGCTCATCTATCATCTCAACAACATCGGCGGGCACGTCGAGCCGGGCGTAGAGTCGGGCGCGGCGGGGCGCGCGGCGGCCGAGTACATCGAAGCGGCGGTGGAGTTGTGCGCCGCCGGGCAAGTGGACGCGATCTCGACCGCGCCGATCAACAAGCGTGCGCTCTTCTTGGGCGGTTACAGTTTTCCGGGGCACACAGAGTTTCTCGCGCACCTGACACACGCAGACAACTGCGCGATGGCGTTCGTCGCCGCGAACTTGCGCATCGTGCTGATCTCGACGCACGTGCCTCTTGCCGAGGCGATTCGGCTGGTCGAACGGCAACGCATCGAGCGTGTTGTGAAGCTGACGGACCGCGAACTGCGTCGTTGGGGTATCGCACGTCCGCGCATCGCGGTCGCCGCGCTCAATCCGCACGGCGCGGAGGGCGGATTGTTCGGTGTCGAAGAGGCCGCCGAGATCGCGCCGGCCGTCGAAGGCAGTCGCGCGGCCGGGATGGACGTGTCAGGGCCTTTCTCGGCCGACACGATCTTCTTGCGCGCCTCGCGCGGCGAGTTCGATGCGGTCGTCGCCTGCTATCACGATCAGGCGATGATTCCGGTCAAGTGTCTCTCATTCGGCGAAGCCGTCAACGTTACGCTCGGCTTGCCCTTCATTCGCACCTCGGTGGATCACGGCACGGCGTTCGACATCGCGGGCAAGGGGATCGCCGAGCATTCGAGCATGGTCGCCGCCATCACGCTCGCCGCTGACCTCGCGCGCGTCGAAGAGAGCGGGCAGGAAGCGATCATGCATTGACCGCTGTGGCGCGCCACACTTGTGCTTACGTTTTAAGCTTCATGTACGCTCATCCGCACAGACAATTCACCCCGCGCGTTGCCCTCGCCGTTTTGCTCACCGTTGCCTTTAGCTTGCTGCCCATGCACGCCGCCGAAAAAATCTTGAGCAAGGATGCGGCGCGCAAAGCGATCATACGCGTCGCGGGGCTGGAGCTGAAAAAAGATGCGGTGCGTGTTAACGCGGTCACGGGCACAAGCGCAAACGTCGAAGTGGCGGCGACGATTAAAACTGCGTTTCGTTTGCAACAGAATGGCGTAGGGCAATGGCGCGTCGTCGAGGTGCGCGTCGGCGACCGGCAGTGGGAAGAGATCGAACCGCTCCTGCGCTCCCTGCAAGTCGAGCGCACGACGCCGCTCGTCGCACAACTCGAAATGTTGACCGCGCAGTTTGCCGAACGCGAGCGCACGCGCGCAGAAGAAAAGAAGCAGCGCAAGGAGACGGACGAGCCGGCAGATAAAATGCAGATCAAGAAAAAGAAGCAGCCCGTGCCGCCTGTCAGCGACGATTTGCGCGCCGGGCCGCTCGTGCTGAAAAGTTTCTCCCCGCTCCTCAAGTCCGCTACGGTCGAGGCCGAGATTGACACGACGTTTCGGCTGGGCCGTGACGCGCGCGGGCAGTGGCAGGTGACGGCCGCGCAGATCGGCGATAGCGCGTGGGCCGATATCGCCGCGCTCGTGCGTGCGCTCGACACGGATAAAGCGACGCGCGCACGCGCAGACCTCGCCGCGCTCGCCACCGCCCTCGAAGCCTTCCACCGCGAGCGTGGCTTCTACGTCGTGGCCGATTCGGCCGCCGTGCTGGTTGATCAACTCAACCCGCGCTACACCGCCGCCATCATCCGCATAGACCCGTGGCATCGCCCTTACGCCTACACCGGCACGCGCGCAAGCTTCGACCTGCGCTCGCTCGGCCCCGACGGCAAGGCAAACACGGCGGACGATGTGGTCAGAGGCAATGCGGACAGATAGCGTAAGGTCCAGGTGTGCGGCGGCAATGATCTGTTAAGCGGCCCGCGCGTTCGTCAGAAACTTTTCCACTTCGGTCTGTGAGCGCAAGCGGATGATCCGTTTGTCTCGGGCATGCGCTTGCAACAGCGCCAGCACCTTGGGGCGTGCCCTGCGCGGATAGTTCCACACCCAACGCACGAATTCCAGCGTGACCCGCTCCGGGCAATCCGCCGCCATGTCCGGCCGGACGCCGCGCCAGTACATCAGTCGTCGCCGCAGGATGCGCCAGAGACAAACCGTGCGCGCGAAGTCTAAGAAGATCACCGTGTCGCACGCGGCCAGCCTGAGTTCGAGCGTGCCGGAATAGTTCCCATCCATGATCCAAGCGTCGCGCCGCAATAGCTCTGCCACCGTCTCCCGCCACACATCTTTCGGCAACTCTACCCAACCCGGTTGCCAATAAAACGAATCCAGATGAATGACCTCTATGTTGAGCCTTTGGCCCAACCTGATCGCGCACGTTGATTTCCCGGCCCCGCCTGAGCCAATGACCAAAACCTTCTTCATTATGCTTCGCGCATCGGTGCTGCTGTGCTGCTCTACCACTCGCATGCAGCATTTGAGCTAAGTGGGACGGACAACATGAGTGGGCGGCTATGCATCGGCTCGGATGACACGTCGGCCTCAGTTAGCTGTTGGGCGGCAAGGCAGCAACATCATTCTGCACACCCAAACCAATCCTCTCCCATGCTTCACAGTAATCTTTAGCTTCGTATGCGCGTGGTGGCAACCAAAAGCTGACTTTGTCATCTCTCTCCTGACAAACAGCTAAAGCGCGCACTTCATCGGGCGTGAGAATAAAACATTCGGGTTTCTCTTTCAGAACATAACGGCAAACCACAATGAAATCTGCGAAGAAATGTTCATGTTTTGTCCCAAGCGGTACAGCATTACGTTTGGATAAAGCTTTAACCTGAATACTAAGTTTGCGAGAAGCGTCGTGATTATAGATTAAGATGTCAACGCCTTTAGCATTACGAGCGGTTGGCATTACATTCCAGCCCTGACGGGATAAGCGGTAACACACATAGTAAAGCCCTACGTTGCCAATAACCTGTGAAGCAATCGTTCTTCTTTTGTCTTTAACACTTTTCATAATCATTCGGCTTCTGACGCCCAACTACTGCTTATACGGAACGAGTACGGATAATACTCCAAATCAGCGTGGTATCTGTACGCGTTACAGATACCACCGCTTTAACCGATTGGCTGAGTTGTTAACGCCCCGCCGCGCTTTGGGCGACGAGGGCGAGGCGGTCGCCTTTGGGGCTGACGGCGAGACGGGTGATCTTGTTGAGACCGGCGGCGGTGAAGTCGTGCGTCTCTTGCCAGTCGGTGTCGTGCGCGGGGTTGAGGCGAAAGAGTTTCGCGCCTTGCGCCAGGAGCAGCGTGCCGTCGGGCAGCCATGCGAGGTCTTCGCTGCCGGGCAGCGTTTTGATCACCGTCGTGGTCTGATGCCCGCCTACGTCCACGAGCTTGATCAGCCAATTGTCGGCGGCGACCTTGTGGACGAAGCTGAAGACTTGTCCTTTACGCGGGACGCGTTGGAGCGAACGACCGATGTTGACGTGCAGCGTGCTGACTTCGACGGCCGCCGGGCGATCTTTGGCGAGCGTGACGAGTTGCAGCGTGCTGGGTTGTCCGTCCGCCCCCAGCACGAAGAGCGCGAGCGTGCGCGCGTCGAGCCAGAGGTGATAGCCGACCGGCTTGACGTTCTCTATGACGAGCGCGGCCGGGCCGCCCGCGAGCGGGAACTGCCAGAGGCGTTGCGTCTTGTCGGCTTCGACGCGCACGACGGAGAAGAACTTGCCGCCGGGCATGACGGTCGGCGAATACTCGCTCTCCGGCGTCGCGGTCACTTGCGTCGTCGTGCCGCCGCGTAAGTCGTAGCGATAGATGTCGGTCTGTTTGTCGTCGCGTTGCGAGGCGTAGAAGAGGCTCTGACCGTCGGGCAGGAAACTCGGTTGATTATCATAGCCCGCGTGCTGCGTGATGTTGAGGGGCTGACCGAACGTTAATTTGCCCGCGCGCGTTTGCAACTCGACGACGTAGATGTCGTTGTCCGGCAAAGGCGTCGGCGCGGGCGTCGGTTGTTGTGCGCGTGCGCTGATGCATAAGGCGAGGCACGCGCAACAGAGACACAGGGCAAAGGATGAAGGATGAAGGATGAAGGATGAAGGGAAGGCAGTTGCTGTTGATTTATCGTTCATCGTTCATCCTTCATCGTTGTTATTTGACGCGCTCGATCTCGAAGGTCAGACGCTCACCGGCGAGCGGGTGATTGGCGTCGAGTGTGACGTGTGTGGCGGTGACTTCGGTGATGGTGACGGGAATCTCCTGCCCGTCGGCCACGTGCATGATGAGACTCATACCCGCTTCCGGTTTCGTCTCGCCGAGATTGATGCCGGCGCGCGGAATCTGATTGACGAGTTGCTCGGCGCGCGGCCCGTAAGCATCATCGGCCTCGATCTTGACGGTCTTTTTATCGCCGACGGACATGCCTAGCACGCCTTCGTCAAAGCCCGGAATCACTTGCCCCGCGCCCACTTGGAACTCCAACGGGTCGCCGCCATCGGATGAGTCGAACGTCTCACCGTCATCCAGCCGCCCCGTGTAATGCACCTGCACCGTGTCGCCGTTTTGCGCCCCGTCTGGCATAATATCCCCTCAAGTTTCGCGCCGATTTTGCATGCAGCATCGCATACACGGCGGCGAAAATCCAGAGACGGTTTTCAGTTCTCAGCTTGTCTCGATTAACTGAAAACTTATGATGGAGTTGTAGCGCATGAAGAAGTTTACCTCGCAGTTACTCGCCAGCGCGCTCACGTGCGCGCTCGCCGCCGCGACCTGCGCACAACAGCCCTCAGACAAGCAGCAAATCGTTGACGAAGCGGAAGTGGTGCGCATCAGCGCGAACCTCGTGCAGTTCGACGCGGTCGTGACGGACAAGAGCGGCCGGCAAGTGACCGACCTGCGCGCCGAAGATTTTGAAGTGCTAGAGGACGGCCGCCCACAGCCGATCACTAATCTCACTTATGTCGCGCTCGACCGCCCGCCCGCAGCCACAGTCAAAAATACAAACGGGCCGCGCGCGGACGGGCCAAATATAGCGAACGCGCCGACCCTGCCGCGGTCGCTCCGGCCCGGCCAAGTGCATCGCACCATCGCGCTCGTCGTGGATGATCTCGGCCTCTCGTTCGAGAGCATGGCGCACGTGCGTACAACGATGAAAAAGTACGTGGACGAACAGATGCAGCCTGATGATCTCGTGGCCATCATCCGCACGAGCGCCGGCATGGGCGCGTTGCAAGGGTT
>JANMAD010000209.1:0-15137 GCA_031359515.1 Acidobacteriota bacterium
ACCGCCGAGTTCTTTTGAAGAGCGTGTGCTCGCAGAGTTTGCGGCGATGCGGCAAGAGTTTGCCGCAGTGCATTCCCGCTTAGCGACCCTTGAGGATCGCGTTGTCGCGCTCGACCCGCGCCTGACTTCACTCGAAGCACGCTTAACTTCACTCGAAGATAAAGTTGACGTGCGGTTGCGCGAGACGCGCCCGATCTGGGAAGGCGTGTTGCAGCGGTTGACGCAGATTGAAACGGCGCTCGATAGTTTCAATCGGCAATTAAGATCGCTGATTGCCGACACATACCAGATGCGCGCCCGCGTAGAGAAATTGGAAGACAGTCAGCCCAACATCTGACAGTGCTGAGCAACATGGACGAGCAAACAGCGCGGCGCGAGATTGTGCGCGTCGGCCAGTTGATGTATGAGCGCAGTTACGTCGTCTCGTCGGACGGCAATGTGAGCGTGCGCCTTGATGACGGGCGCATCGTGGCCACGCCGACGCAGACGTGCAAGGGGCGCATGACGGAGGACGGGCTTGCGCTGACAGATTTAAATGGTAAGCCGCTCAGTGATCGCAAGGCGTCGAGCGAGTTGGCGATGCACCTGTTGATTTATCGTGAACGGCCGGAAGTGAAAGCGGTTTGTCACGCGCACCCGCCGCACGGGTCGGCGTTCGCGGTCGCGGGGTTGGCGATTGATCAGCCGATCTTGTCAGAAGTGATCTTGACGTTGGGCTGCGTGCCGCTTGCGCAATATGGCACGCCTTCGACTGATGAGTTGACGACGGCGATGCGCCCGCTCGTGAAGCATCACAACGCGCTGTTGATGGCGAATCACGGCGCGGTCGCTTACGGCGCGGACGTGTGGCAAGCGTTCGACCGGCTTGAGACTTTGGAGCACACGGCGAAGATCGCGATCCTCGCGCGTGCGCTCGGCGGCGCGCAGAATTTATCGCCCGACGCGATTGAGAAATTGATCGACGTGCGCGAGCGCGCCGGTTATCTGGACGAACGCGCCCGCTGTCAGTCGTGTGGCTATCTGCACGAGACGCGGATCACTTGTCCGACAGGCGAGCGCACAAGCGACGGGGCGACCAGCCCGCCGGTTAATGCCGTGACGAACGGGGCGGGCAAGATCAGTCTGACGCGCGAAGAGTTGATCGAATTATTGGCGCAGGCGACGCAGTTGCAAGCGCGTCGCACGTGATCGTCGCTTGCGGCCGTCGCGCGATTCGCGCATGATAAGTTGATAAGCACGATTTACAATTCAGGCAACGACAGGAGCGAGAGCAGATGGCACAGGAAGCACTCGGCATGGTCGAGACGAAAGGTCTGGTGGCGATGATTGAGGCGGCGGACGCGATGGTCAAGGCCGCGAACGTGACGCTCGTCGGCTACGAAAAGATCGGCGCGGGGTTTGTGACGGCGATTGTGCGCGGCGACGTGGCGGCGGTGAAGGCCGCGACGGACGCGGGCGCGGCCGCCGCACGGCGCGTCGGCGAGTTGGTGAGCGTCCACGTCATTCCCCGTCCGCACGGCAGCGTGGACGAAGCGCTGCCCATCGGCAATCAAGGTTAAGCGGCGATGCTCATCGCGCGCATACTCGGCACGGTCGTCGCGACGCAGAAGGACGAACGGCTCAAGGGCAAGAAACTGCTGATCGTGCGGCCCGTCAATTTAGACGGCACGGACACGAGCAGCTACGTCGTCGCCGTGGACACGGTCGGCGCGGGCTTTCACGAGCGCGTGTTAGTCGTCGCCGGCTCGTCAGCGCGACTAGCTGAAGGCATGAAGGATGTGCCGGTTGACGCCGCGATTGTCGGCGTGATCGACACGGTGGATTTGAACGGCGATTGATAGGAGTTTTCAGTTTTCGGCTTTCAGTTTTCAGTCTCCGGCTGGCTGCTGAAAACTGAAAACTGAAAACTGAAAACTGCACATGCAACTGGCGCGAGTGATTGGAACGGTCGTGGCAACGGTGAAAAACGATTCGCTGGAAGGGCGGAAGTTGCTCGTTGTGCAATCGCTCGACGGGCAGTTGCAACCGCAGGGCGGGCCGCTCGTCGCGCTTGACGCAATTGGCGCAGGCGTCGGTGAGTTGGTCATCTGGTGTCGCGGCAAAGAGGCGAGCTTTCCGTTCAAGCGTGAAGACACGCCGACCGATTGCACGATTGTCGGCATCGTTGATTCCGAGCAACATGTGACGGTGGGACATAGATGATCTTAGCGCGCGTGATTGGGAACGTCGTGGCGACGCAGAAGAACGAGCGTTACGCGAATGCGAGCGTGATGCTCTGCCAGCCGTTGACGCCCGAAGGCGTGGAGACGGGCGCGACGTTGCTCGCGCTGGATTCGGTGAGCGCGGGCGTAGGCGACATGGTGCTGATCGTGCAGGAAGGTTGGGGCGCTTCGACCGCCGCGACGGGCGAGCCGGGCGCAGCGATTGATACGGCGATTATCGGCGTGGTGGATTACGTTGATCTGTTGCCGGCAGGAAAGGGGAGCGGCGCTTGAGCGCAGAGCAAGATCGGGCGCGTGAATTAGCCGAGCGCATCGCGGCGCGGCTGGCGCAATCATCGGAGCGTGCGCCGGCTGTCGGCCCATCGGCTGATGTCGGCCGCGAGTTGGCGGCGTTGCGCGTGAGTTTGAGCGAGATGCAGCAACGGCTCGCGCACATCGAGTCGCACGTCACGCATGAGGATGAGCATACGCACGCGAGTCACCGGCCGACAAGCACAGCGTTGAGACAAAACAGTCCGGCGGCGCAAACTTCGCCGCAGGCAGCGTTGCCGCCACACTGGACGAGCAGCACGTCGATCCCCGTCGTCCAACAGCAACTGAGCGAGGAACGGTTCGGCATCGGCGAGGCCGTGTCGGAGTTAGTTGATTACTTCGAGCGCGAGAAGGTGTGCAACGTCGAGCCGGGCGGCAAACCCTGCGACCACTGCGCCATGTGCAGCTCGCGCGGGTTCTGAACTGAAACGACGCGCCGCATTTGCAGATAGCAGATAAAAGGAAGAGAGGCCGCTGCCTGATGCGCAGCGGCCTCTCTTTGTTTGAGCGCGCACTTAACGCTTGTTCGCGTTGCCTTGGTTGCGCCGCAAAGATTCGGAATTGATCGTCGGCGCTTGGCGGGCGCTGTCGTCGGCGCTAAAGAGCGGCTCTTCTTTGAAGCCGTATAACTTGGCGAAGAGGACGGTCGGGAAGTTGCCGCGCGTGGTGTTGTAATCCTGCACGGCCCCATTGTAGTCGTTGCGCGCGGTGCTGATGCGATTCTCCGTGCCTTCGAGCGAGTCCTGAAACTTCAGGAAGCTCTCGCTCGAACGTAGCTGCGGATAGTTCTCGACAAGCGACAGCAAACGCCCGACGGTGCCGCCGAAAGTGTTGTTCGCCGCGATGATCTTCTCCTTCTGCTCCGGCGACTTGTCGCCGTTCTCGCCCTGCGGCTGCTCGCCGGTTGCTTTCAACAGCCCGGCGCGTGCGTTCGCAATCTGCCCGAAGACCTCTTGCTCCTGCACGCCCGCTGCCTTCGCCGCCTCGAACAGATTCGGAATCAGATCGGCGCGCCGTTGCAACTGCGTCTCGATGCCCGCCCACTTGGCTTTAACGTTCTGCTGCTTCGTTTGCAGCGTATTGTATCCGCACCCGCTGGCTGTAATAGAGACGAACACGACGCACGCCAGCAGTAGGAATTTCTTTCTATTCATTATCATTCTCCTTTGGTCGAGCAACTAATCAACGATGCCGAGGACATGCTTGCAAATCTTAATCCGGTCGTCCGCCCGTCAGCGCGCGTCCGCGACACTCATGCGGTCAACGGCGACGACGACGCGCTCGATCTGTGCGAGATACGCGCCGAACAGTTCATGCGCTGCGGCATCGGTCGCGGGCTGCGCGCCCGTCTCGCGTAGGGCGAAGATGCGCTCGAACGGTTCGCCGTCCAAGCTGAACTGGCGCACGGTCGCGCGCACGCAGTCGCGTTTTTGCACTGGCGGTTCAGTGCCGCTCAGCAGCAACGCGGGCGCGAACAGCGCGGCAAAATTCGTCAGGCTGTTACTCATCAACTCGCACAGCTTCTCCACCGACGTGGACACCGGGATGTAGTGCCGGCGCAATTGAATCAGCTTACTGCGCAACTCGTACTCGGTCTGGTGGCGCAGATTCGCGTTCGATAGTTGCAGCGTGTCGAACGGATCGCTGCCATATAGCACGACGCGCGCCCGGCTCATCTGTTGGAACTCGATGGGGAACACGTCCGCCGCGCCGTGCAACTCGTCGAGCGTGAAATAAGTCGGCAGCGGATGACCAAGTCGTTGCCATTCGCGCATCGGCGCTTGCGCCAAACGCAAATCTTCGGGCGTGATGCGCTGGAGCGCAATCAGCAAGTTGTAATCGGAATCCTGCGCCCCTTGATCGCCGGCTGCCGCCGAGCCGTAGAGGACGACGGCCGCGAGATTATCGCCGTGCGTCGCGCGCAGATCGCCGATCAGATGATTGAATGCCTCGTGTGCGACCTGATTAGCCATAACCCTCCGCTGAAATGATGAATGCAAAATGATGAACGATGAATGAAAACACAAGGTGTTGCTACTTCATCATTCCGCGTTCCTCGTTCATCATTCTCTTACCAACTGCCGCCCGAACCGCCGCCGCCGAAATCGCCGCCGCCGCCGAAGCCGCCGAAGCCGCCCCCGCCGCCGCCTGAGTCGCCGAAGCCGCCGCTACTCCAACCGCTCGAACTGCCGCCGCTGCTCGCAGCACTGAACAGCGAGTTTAGCAGTAGTAGGTTCATGCAGCCGCCACCACCACCGCGCCGTCCCCGGCTCGACAGGATAAAAATAAGTATGACGAGAATGATCAACCCGATGGCGCAGGGCGACAGCCCCGAACTGCCGCTACTGCGTGCCGGTTGGCGCGGACGATAAGCGCGACTCTGATCTATCCCGGCGATGCTGAAGCCGCGTTTCTCGGCGAGCGTGGCGACATACGTCTCGACCGTGTCTGAGATACCGCGCGCGTAGTTGCCCTGTTTGAAGGGCGGCACCAGTCGCTCGCGCTGAATCTGCCCGGTCACTCCGTCCGGCAGATCGCCTTCGAGGTGACGACTGACCTGTGTGAAATATTTGCGGTCGTTGATGGCAACGACCAACAGCAACCCGGCTTGGTCGCTATCCTTCGCCCCGACACCCCAACCGCGTGCTACCGCCAGCGTGTAGTCGAAGATGTCCTGCGTGCCCGTGGTCGGCACAGTCACGACCGCGAACTCGATGTCGTGTTGTTGTTGGAGATTTACGAGAATCGTCTCTAGCCGCGTCTTCGTCGCCGCGTCGAGTACATTAGCGTAGTCGTTGACGAAGCCTGTGGGGTCAGGCAACGGCGATTGAGTTGTCTGCGCGTGCGCCGTCGCAATGCCGCACAGCAGGCAGAGGAGTGCGCCAAGTAGCATTTGTATTGATGTGCGTCGGTTCATCGGATGGGCTGAATCATACAGGCAAAGAGCCAAAGGCAAAAGCGTAGAGTGTGTGCGACCGGCAAGTCGTGCTGCACCTGACTGCGTTGCCGCTCAACCTTCGATCAAACGGTGCATGATGTAAAAGAACGCCACGCCCGCAAATACGACGAGCGAAACGCGGGGATTCTTGTGCTCCATGTGATTGACTTCCGGAATTAGATCGCTCGCTGCCACATACAAAGTAACGCCGGCCGAGAAGGGCAGCGCATACACCACCGCCGCAGTCACGTGCGACTCAAGCAGCGCCACACTGAGTACCCCGCCTAATGTGGCCGCGCCCACCACCAACGTCGCCAGAAAAGCACTGCGCGGCGTTCGCCCCGACGCCAACATGATCGAAGCGGCCGTGAAACCTTCAGGTACTTTGTGCAGCAGGATGGCGAGAAACACCAGCAAACCTACCCTGAAGTTCACCAGAAACGCGGCGGCGACCGAGACGCCATCGAAAAAAGTATGGATTGATAGCCCGCCGATGGCCGTATAGGCGGCGGAGCGGCGGAGCATCGCCTCCGGGTGCGTCTCTGCGCCGAAGTGGAAATGTGGCGCGAGCGTGTGCTCAAACAGGTGTATAAGCAGATAGCCGGTTAGCAGCAGCGTCATCGCGCCCAACACGGCGTGGCTGACATCCCCGTGGCCCGGCCGGCTGAGCCACAACTGCACGACCTCCGGCATGATCTCAATAAAGATCGCTGCCAGCATGAACCCCGCGCCCAGCGCGATTAGGTAACGCAGTAGATGCGCATTTCGCGTCGCCTTGTTCGGGCGCGCGAGCAACAGCCCGCCCAGAACATTCGCCAACGCCACCAACGCACCGAATAGTAGCAGGCCCCCGAAACTATTCATGTCGGGTCAGCGGAGTGCTGTCATCAATACCGCTTGGATTTGCACGAGCTTCGAGAGGTCACTATACAGGATGAGGGTCGAAAGGGACAGGATTGGGGAGTGCTTAAACATACTACTATAGAGATAAGTCTCATCACCGTTTAAGCAAAAACAGTATATGAGATGGCTGTTTTTATACGATATGGTGCTTAAAATATCTCTGTTCGACAATGTTTTGCTCTTGACAGCTTTCCGCACAGGGGCGTACTATGCGCGGCGGGTGGGAAAAAGTGGCTCGAAGTGGACTCTTCAGAGCACTTGGCGCAAACCGTTTAAGTTCTACTTTAAGTTTTAAGCATCCCTCGCCCCCAGCCGACTCTCGAAGCTCTATGTTAAGAGGGAATTACACGACGCGTATTGATGCTAAGGGGCGACTCAAAGTGCCGACAGCCTTTCGCCGCTTTGTTCAAGAGAATCATGGGACGGAAGTTTACGTGACCAGTCTGACGGGAGAGAATGTGCGCATCTATCCGTTGACCGAATGGGAGAACATTGAGCAGCGTTTAGCCTTGCTGCCTTCGATGGACCCTGCGCGCCGCAAGTTCCTTGACCGCACTAACTATTACGGGCAACAGGCGGCGATGGACAATCAGGGCCGCATACTCGTCCATCCGCTACTCCGGAAGAGCGCCGGCGTCATGGGGGATGTGGCTGTGCTGGGCTATCTGACATATTTAGAGGTATGGGAGTTGGAACGCTTCCAACAGCGTCTGCTCTCCGACCCTTATACGGCAGAGGACGAGGCTGCCATCGCGCGGCTGGGGATTTAAGAAAGTGACGAGTGACGAGTTGAAAACCTGCGCTTGCTTGTCACTTGTCACTTGTCACTTATCACTGTTCTTTGACATCACGGGGCGGTGGTGATGCTAGCGTCAGGTGGGGGGCCGGACGCGCCCCATCGCCCCGTGTTGCTGCATGAGACTGTGCAGTATTTAGCAGTGGAACGCGGCGGGCTGTTCGTGGATGCGACACTGGGTCTTGGCGGGCACAGCGAAGCAATTCTCCAGTCTGCACTGGAGACGCGCGTGCTTGGTATTGATCGCGACCCGGAAGCGCTCGCTTACACCCGCCGGCGCTTAGCGCACTACGGCCCGCGCTGCCGTCTCGTCCACGCGAACTTCCGCGAGCTTGCGCACGTGCTCGCAGAAATGGGTGAGCGAACAGTGAGCGGCGTGTTGGCCGATCTGGGCGTCTCGTCCTTGCAGTTCGACACGGCCGCGCGCGGCTTTAGTTTCCGGCACGATGCGCCGCTCGACATGCGCATGGACGCCGAGGGCGATGAAGAGACGGCCGTCGAGTTGCTTGCGCGCCTGCCGGAAGAGGAGATCGCGCGCATCATCTTTGAATACGGTGAGGAGCGGCGGTCACGCCGCATCGCGCGCTGGATCGTCGAGCGACGCGAACAGGGCCGGCCGCTACAGACGACCACAGAGTTGGCCGAGTTGGTCGCGCGGGCTGTCGGGCACAAGCGCGCAACTCATATACATCCGGCGACGCGCACGTTTCAGGCTTTGCGCATCGCCGTCAACCACGAACTCGAAGGTTTGAGCGAGTTCATGGCAACCGCCGTTGATCTTTTACAACCGTCGGGCCGCTTGTGTGTAATCAGCTTTCATTCGTTGGAGGATCGGATTGTGAAGCGCACGCTGCGCCGCCTGAGCGGGCAATGCGAATGTGACCCGCGCATGCCGATATGCAATTGCGGCGCACGGCGGGAAGTTGAAATTTTGACGCGCCGGCCAGTGACCGCAGCCGATGCGGAATTGGCCGCGAACCCTCGCGCACGCAGCGCTAAGCTGCGCGCCGCAAGAAAACTTGATCCGAGCGAGAGAGACCGATGAGGAGACTGCCGCAACAACAACGAAACTTCAACGTGCAGCGCGAGCGCGACGAGCGCGCGTTTCGTCGTCTGCTCATGCTCTTGGTGGGCGGGTTGCTGTTGGCCGGCGGCTTTGCTGTCGCCGTCGGGCAACATTTCAAGGCCGTGCAGTACGGCTATGGGAACGAAACGTTGCGGCGTGAGCGCGAACAACTGATCGCCGAGCAGCAGCAGTTGCAGTTGGCGCTCGCGCAGGCGGCTGCGCCGGCCGCGCTCGACCGCGCCGCGCGCGAACTAGGCATGCAACCCGCACGCGCGGCACAGATGAACGTCGTGCCGCGCGTTGACGATAACAGCCAACGCAGCGTCATCAACGCACGCCCGGCCGCTGCCCTGGGCGGCGCGACCACTGGCACAACAGCGAGCGCGTTGGCCCGTTGAGCTAATGATTAATGACAGACTGCCGGCGCGCACCGACCATATCGCTCTCCCACCAAGCGCGCAGGTCGTAACAACTATTGCCGCGCATAAGCAGCGCGCCAACCTTCGGAAATGAGTAGTGTGAACGCACGAGTTTGTTGCCAAGTGGTTTCCGCCTATGCCTGAACGTCCGCACGCGCAATCCAAAGTCCACCCTGACCATTCGCGGCCTCGCACAGCGCTCGTCGTTATCGTCCTCGCGCTCTGGATGTTGGTCATCGGCGCGCGACTGGTCTACTTGCAAGTCGGGCAATACGAGACGCTGAGCACGCGCGCACATCGGCAGCAACAGCAGACGGTTGAGACTACTGCGCCGCGCGGTCTCATCCTCGACCGCGCGGGGCGCGAACTTGCGCGCAGTCTCGAGGTTGATTCGTTCTTCATCGTGCCCGCAGAGTTGGTGGACGTGCATGATGCGGCCGCGCGCCTCGCGCCCGTACTCGAACTCAAGGCGACGGAATTGGAGACGCGCTTGCAGTCCGCGCGCGAGGCAAAACGTAAGTTCATGTGGCTCGCGCGTCAGGTTGATGCCGCACAAGCAGAGCGTGTGCGCGCGTTGCAACTTGTGGGCGTGCATGCCGAGAAGGAGACGAAGCGCTACTACCCGAACGGCGCGCTCGCCGCGCATGTGCTGGGCTTCGTCGGGATGGATGATGAAGGACTGGCGGGTCTTGAGCGCGTGCAGAACGCCGCGCTCGCAGGCGTAGCTGGCCGCGTAGCGCTTGCCGGCGACGGGCGGCGACAGGCTTACGATAGCCGCATAGAGGAAGCACGCACGGGGCGCTCGCTCGTGCTGACGATTGATCAGAACGTGCAGTATCAAGCCGAGCAAGCGTTGGCGGTGGCGGTTGAACAGGCGCACGCGAAGTCGGGCACGGCCATCGTGCTTGATCCACGCACGGGCGAAATTCTCGCACTTGCCAACGCGCCGACGTTCGATCCCAACGACGTGCGCAAACTCAAGCCGCAGGTGAGCGACGGTCAGCGCACGTTACCGGATGTGAAGCACAACGTTGCGCTCGAAAACACTTATGAGCCGGGTTCGACGTTCAAGATCGTGGCCTTCGCGGCCGCGCTCGAAGAAAAGCTCGCGCGACCCAATGAGTTGATTGACTGTCAGATGGGTTCGATCACGCTCTTCGGGCGCGTCGTGCATGATTCGCACCCGCATGGCGTGTTGACGGTGTCGGACGCGCTCGCTATGTCGAGTAATGTGGCCGCGATCAAGTTGGGCATGCGCGTCGGCAGTGCGCGGCTGTACAACTACATCCGGCGCTTTGGCTTCGGCGCACCGACGGGCGTCGGTTTGCCCGGCGAAGCGAGCGGCATCGTGCGGCCCGTCAAGCAATGGCAACCGGCCTCTATCGGCTCGATTCCGATGGGGCAAGAGGTGGGCGTGACGGCGGTGCAGATGGCGGCGGCATTCGGCGCGATTGCGAACGATGGCTGGCGTATCCAGCCGCATCTGCTCAAAGAAGTGCGCACGGACGAAGGCGCGCCGGTCGAACAAGCGCAGCCCGAAGCGCATCGCGTCATCAGTGCCGAGACGGCGCGCATGCTCAAGCCAATGCTGGAGAGCGTGACCGTGAAGGGCACGGCGAAACGCGCGCAACTCGACGGCTACACGGCGGCGGGCAAGACCGGCACGGCGCAGAAGATCGATCCGCGCACGCGCGCTTATTCGCCTTCGAAGTACGTGGCGTCATTTATCGGCTTCGCGCCGGTCACAAACCCGGCGGTCGTGATCGCCGTGGTGATTGACGAGCCGTTGGGCGCGCACTATGGCGGCGATGTGGCCGCGCCGGTCTTCCGCGAGATCGCGTCAAACGTGCTGCCCTATCTGAATGTTGAGCCGGATGCTGAAGTCACGCAGCCCACGTCGCGCCAAGAGATCGCGCGAGCCGCGCCTGCAATGCAGCACACGGCGAATGTGGATCAGCATGCGGCCCAAGCGGAGAGAGAGCAGCAGTCGTTGCTGCCGGAAGTGGCGACGCGCGCAGCCGGCGATGTGCGCGAAGTGGTCTACGCGCATGCGGGCGAGCGCGCTCTATTGATGCCGGACTTGCGCGGCCACAGCGTGCGCGATGCGGCGCGTGTCTGTGCGGAACTCGGACTAGAGTTGGAGGCGCACGGTGAAGGCCGCGCGCGGCAGCAAAGTCCTGCGGCCGGCACGAGAATCGAATCGGGGCAGGTCGTCCGCATTGATTTCGGTCGTAGCGATTGAGCCGCATGGTTAGTGGGCGGTTGCCGGCGCGCGGCGTGTCTCTAGGCAAAGAGGGGAACAGCAGCAGACAGGGATGGAGGACTAAATGACGCTTCCCCCGCAAAGTCATCCGCAGTACGAGTTGAAACGCCGGATCGCGGATTGCCGTGAGCGTCTGCGCCGGACGCGGACGGATCAGAAGACGGCGACGGGCGCACCGTCCACGCAAACGCACGGGGCGAACGACGAGGCGACGAGCGATGAGACCGACGACGCGCACACGCGCCCACAGCGGGCGACCGCGCGGCGCGCTACATGGCGCTGATGCGCCCGTGCCCGGGAAAAATTTTCGCGCTGGAAACAGGAGCGCAACTTGAAGATCAGTACGGCGGCGCAATTGATGGGCGTGGAACGGCGTGCGTCGCCGGAGTTCTTTGACAAAGAGATAGAGGGCTTCTCGATTGACTCGCGCACGGTGGCGGAAGGTGAGTTGTTCTTTGCGCTCGCGCCCGTTGATTACCGGCGGCATTATTTCACCGCCGCGCAGTTTGACGACGCGCACCAATACATCCCGCAAGCGTTCGCGCGCGGCGCGGTCGGCGTCGTTGCCTTGCGCGAGCGTGTCGAAGCTGACGCGGAGTTGCAGACGCTGAGTGAGCGGCTGTTGTTGGTTGACGATGTGATTGCCGCGCTGCAAGCGCTTGCGCGCGGCGTCCTTGAGCATTGGGGCGGGCAGACGGTCGGCATCACGGGCAGCGCGGGCAAGACGACGGCGAAGGACTTGACGGCGCACGTGCTCAAACGAGCAGGGCGGCGCGTGTTGAAGACGCAGAGGAACTTCAACAACGAGTTGGGTCTGCCGCTCTCAATCTTACAGATGGTCACGGGCGCGGCGCGAGCCGCCGACTTTGACGTGGCGGTGCTGGAATACGGGCAGTCTATGTTCGGCGAGATCGCGCACCTGACGCGCATCGCGCCGCCCGACATCGGCGTCGAGTTGCTCGTCGCGCCGGCGCATCTTGAATTCTTCGATTCTATCGAGCAGATCGCGGCGGGCAAGGCACAGCTCATTGAAAATTTGAAACCGGGCGGCATCGCCGTCTTGAACGCTGACGACGAGCGCGTCGCCGCGATGCGTGCGTTGCACACGGGGCGCACGCTCACCTTCGGTCTCGACACGACAGCCGACGTGATGGCGGCCGACATCGAATGCGCGCGGCTTGGCCTCAGTCGCTTCCGCTTGTGTACGCCGCTCGGCGAAGCGATGGCGGAGTTGCCTCTGCCGGGCCGGCACAATCTGTCGAACGCGCTCGCGGCGGCGGCGGTCGCCACGTGCTTTGGTCTCGCGCCGGAAGCAATTGCCGGTGCGCTCGCGACGGCGCAACCGACGGAGATGCGCGGCGAGGTAATTGATTTCGCGGAAGGGTTCAGCGTGATCGACGATTCGTACAACTCGAACCCCGCGTCGCTCTTGAGCATGGCGCGGGCTTTGGCCGAAGGACATGGGGCGGGCGCGGACGAACGGGCGCGGCGCACGTTCGTCGTCGCTGGTGAGATGCTTGAGCTGGGCGCGGAGGGCGCGACGCTGCACCGCGCGGCGGGGCGCGAGATCGCAGCATTGGGAGTTGATGTGCTGTGGGGCGTGCGCGGCTTGGCGCGCGAGTTGGTCGCGGGCGCGCACGACGCGGGGATGCGTGAGCCGGCGCGGTTCTTTGCCACGACGGAAGAGGCGGCGTCGGCTTTAGTAGACGAAGTGAGAGCGGGCGATCTGGTGTTAGTGAAAGGCTCGCGCAGCGTGCGGACGGACATGATCGTGGCGGCCTTGCGCGAGCGGTTTCCGACTGTGGGTGCGGACGAGGCGGCGACGTGAGTTGCCACAGGCACGACGGCGCATGAAAGACGTTAGATCAACATGATCTACTACATCCTTTATGAATGGCTCTACAAAAGCCTGTCGGTGCATAACGCGGAGTCAATCCCCGTCAAATCGCTCAACGTCTTTCAGTACGTCACGTTCCGCACGGCCTACGCGACGATCACCGCGCTCTTGATCTCGCTCGTCTTCGGCGGGCGCGTCATCCGCGCGTTGCGCGAGATGAACATCGGGCAACAAATTCGCGCCGAGGGGCCGCAGGCGCACATGGCCAAGCGCGGCACGCCGACGATGGGCGGCGTGCTAATCGTCGGCTCGGTGCTGATCTCGACGTTGCTCTGGGCCAAGCTGTCGAGCCTCTATGTCTGGATCGTGCTGATCGCGACGACGCTCTTCGCTCTCATCGGGTTTCTCGATGACTATGCGAAGGTCGCCAAACGGCAGAGTCTGGGGCTAACGGGCAAACAAAAACTGCTTGCGCAGTTTCTGATCGCTGTCGGCATCTGGGCGGCGCTCTACTTTTTAACGGACTACTCGTGGAACGTCAGTATTCCGTTCTTCAAGCTGACGGCGACGAGCAAGGTTAGTTACATCGGCCCGTGGCTCTATCTGCCGTTCATCCTCGTCGTGCTGATCGGTTCGTCGAACGCGGTGAACTTGACGGACGGTTTAGACGGACTGGCGATCAGCGTCACCTTCGTCGCCATGACCGCGTTGACCGCGTTCACCTATTTGAGCGGCGACGAACGCTGGGCCAAGTATCTCGACCTCGTCTATCGCCAAGATGTGGGCGAGTTGACGGTCTTCTGCGGCGCGATGGTCGGCGCGAGCTTGGGCTTCTTGTGGTACAACGCGCCGCCGGCCGATGTGTTCATGGGCGACACGGGCAGCCTCGCCATCGGCGGAGCGTTCGGCACGATTGGCGTGTTGACGAAACAGGAACTGATCCTCGTGTTCGTCTGCGGTGTGTTCGTGTTGGAAGCGATCTCGGTGATGCTGCAAGTCTCCTTCTTCAAGTTGACGAAGCGGCACACGGGCACGGGGCGCAGGCTCTTTAAGATGACGCCCTTGCATCATCACTTCGAGATGCAAGGCTGGAAGGAATCGAAAGTCGTCTTTCGATTTTTGATCTTGGCGATCCTGTTCGCATTGTTAAGTCTGTCAACGCTGAAGCTGCGTTGACAAATGTTTGTTGTGGAACTGAACGGCAAAAAAGTTCTGGTCATCGGCGCGGCGCGGAGCGGCGTGGCGGCGGCGCGCTTTCTCGCGGCGCAGGGCGCGACTGTGGCATTGAATGATCGCAAGCCGTTGGAGGAATGGACGGCAGAAGCGCGTGCGTTGAAGAGTGCGGGCGTCGGTCTCATCGCGGGCGAGTTGCCGATGTGGTTGATGGATCAGATCGAGTTGGTGGTCTTGAGTCCCGGTGTGCCCACAAAAAGCATACCGGCGCGCTATATGGAGCGCGCGGGCGCGGAAGTGATCGGCGAGGTCGAACTGGCCGCGCGCTACCTGCGCGGGCGCATCGTCGCCATCACGGGCACGAACGGCAAGACGACGACGACGAGTTTGATCGCGGCGCTCCTGCAAGATGCGGGGTTGTCTGTGCAAGTCGGCGGCAACATCGGCACGCCGCTCGTCTCGCTCGTTGATTCATCGCGCGCTGACGGTTGGACGGTCGTCGAAGTCTCCAGCTATCAGCTTGAGACGATTGCGGGGTTTCATCCGACGGTGGCGATTGTGCTGAACCTGATGCCTGACCACATGGATCGCTACGAGCATCTCATGGACTATGCCGCCGCAAAGCATCGCATCTTTCGCAATCAGACGGCGGAGGACGTGGCCATCCTGAACGCGGACGATGAGATCGTTTCATCGTGGGCGGCGGGCCTGAGCGCGCATGTCGTGCTGTTCAGTGTGCAGCGTGAACTTGACGAAGGCTTGTTCCTACGCGGGCAGGAGATCATCTCGCGCAGCGGCGGCCGTGAGCGCGTGCTGGTGCGGCGCGACGAAATGAATTTGCGCGGCTTGCATAACGTGCAGAACGTGATGGCGGCGTTAGCGGCCGGGCTTGCGTGCGGCGCTGCGCCCGACGCGATGCGCGAAACAATTAAGAACTTTCAGCCGGTCGAGCATCGGTTGGAGCGCGTCGCGGAGATTGACGGCGTCGAGTTCTACAACGACTCGAAGGCGACGAACGTGGACGCGGCCGTCAAAGCGCTCGAAGCATTCGCCGACGCGCCCGGCAAAATTGTCCTCATCCTCGGCGGGCGCGGCAAGCACGCGCCCTACGCGCCGCTCGCGCCGCTCATTGAGCGACAAGCACGCGCGCTCGTCCTTGTGGGTGAGGATGCGGATCGGATTGAGCAGGAGTTGAAAGCCTTTGCGCC
>JANMAD010000224.1:0-6184 GCA_031359515.1 Acidobacteriota bacterium
ACGCCGGGTTTGACCGTCGCGTAGATGTTGAACAGTCCGGGGTCGCGAAACTGGTCGCAGTTGCTCGTGACGCTGATGGCGACTTGCGTCTCGACGAGCGCTTGATAGAGCCGGCTGGTTAGCCCGTGCGCGAGCGCGGCCGAGAAGACGACGAGCGGATAGATGTCGTTCACGGCCGGCGGCGCTGCGGCCCGCGCGGCCAGCAGTTCGTTTGAGAGGACATGCAACTGACCTAGCACGGCGGGCACGTGATGCGCGATCTGCACGTGCGCCAGTTCGCCCGCGCGCCTAATGGTGAGGCGGCGCTCGCCTTCCTGCGCCGGCTCGTCCGTATAGACTTCGGAGATCGGCGTGCTGGTCATCGGATGCGCGCCAAACTGCGCGGCGAGCAGCGCGAGTGCCTGCGCCGGCGCGAAGTCGCCGACGAGGATCACGGTCGCGTTGTTTGGGTGATAGAAGGTGTCGTAGAACTCTTTCAACCGCACGGTCGGGACGTTTTCCACATCGGCGCGCCAGCCGATGGTCGGATGATGATAGGGATGCTCGCGGAACGCGGTCGCATAGACGGCTTCATCCAGCACGAGCATCGGTTCATTCTGCCCGCGCTCCAATTCATTGCGCACGACAGTCATCTCGGATTGCCGATCCGCGTCAGCGATAAACGAATGGCGCATGCGGTCGGCTTCGAGGCGGACGGCCAATTCAAGTTGATCGCTCGGCACGGTCTCGAACTAGTTGGTGCGGTCGTACCAGGTGGTGGCGTTGAAGTCCGCGCCGATCTTCTGAAGCGTGGCGGCGATCTGCGTGTTGCGCTCTTTATTGAAAGTCGGCGTGCCCTTGAACAGCATGTGCTCAAGCAGATGCGTCGCGCCCGTGTGCCCGACCGCTTCATTGCGCGAGCCGACTTTGTATAGCACGAGCAAGGTCACGACCGGTGCGACGCGATTCTCGACCAGCAAAACTTTCAAGCCGTTCGCCAGGCGATACTCTTGTATACCTGCGCTCGCGGTCACAAACTCGACGCCCGTGGGCAGTTGTTCCGCCTGTTCAATTGCTAAACGTTTCTCTTCGATCATGCGCGCTGATTGGTTGCTGCCTACTTTAATTCTGCCCCACGCGGGCGGGCTTACGATAGCAGGCTTAAAGTTTGCCCGGCCAGAGCATTTGATCCGCCGGGGACGTTCAACTTAGGGGAATTGGTGAATCGCTCACATGCTAACAGACAAACCGGCGCGAGGTAAATCGGCGGCCCATGCGCCGCCGCGATAGGCTAAAAAGTACGTGTTGCGGCGCAAAGTCGGCTGTGTTCGCGCGTTTGGCTTTGCGTTATAAAGTACTTGACAGCATTACCAAGGAGGCGTATCGTGCGACCTATGACAGTTGTGCGCTTGCCGCGCCCGAATCCGACCGAAGAACGAGAGCCGCCCGCCTTACATGCGCGGGCGATGGACAATCTGCGCTTCATCCGCGAGACGATGGAGGCGTCGGCGTCGTTCACGGCCGTGTCGGGCTGGGGGCAATGCGCCATCGGATTGACGGCGCTTGCGGCGGCTTACGCGGCTGCCCGGCAGACAGCGCCAAGTCAGCTCATCACGGGCGCGTGGATCAAAGTCTGGCTGGTGGCCGCAGTGGTTGCGCTCGCGATCTCCGGCGGGACGATGTGGCTGAAGGCACGGGCCGCGCAGACATCGCTCCTCGCGCGGCCGGGGCGCAAACTCGCGCTCAACTTCGCGCCGCCCGTCTTCGTCGGCGCGCTCTTGACGCTTGCGCTCGCGCGCACCGGCTTGACCGGCTTGATACCGGCGATGTGGCTGCTGCTTTACGGCGCGGGCGTCGTGACGGGCGGCGCGTTCTCCGTACAGATCGTGCCGGTGATGGGCTTGTGCTTCATGCTCGTCGGCGCGGTTGCGCTCGTCAGCCCGTTGGCTTGGACGAACGTCCTGATGGCGGCCGGCTTCGGCGGGCTGCACGTCATCTTCGGCGTTTTGATCGCGCGGAGGCATGGTGGCTAAACAACACGCACTCAAACAGACCGCACCGAAAGGCAGCGCGCCGGCGGCAAACTTGCGCGCGGTGCGCAGTCAGTCGGCCGCCGAAACGCACGGCGCGACGGCCGCGCTGGATCGCCTGATCCACGAGCGTTTGCGGCTTGGCATCGTCAGCGCGCTCGCCGTTAACCGCTCGCTCACGTTCAACGAGTTGAAAGAATTGCTCAAGACGAGCGACGGCAATCTGAGCGTGCATGCGCGCAAACTCGAAGACGCGGAGTACGTCACCTGCGAGAAATCCTTCGACGGGCGCACACCCAAAACCGAGTACAAGTTAGCGCCAGTGGGCCGGCGGGCACTGGAGCATTATCTCAATCACATGGAGGCGCTCATCCGCGCGACACGCGAGGGTTAACCGCGTCGGCAAAAATTTTTACCCGTGGACTTTATGATGCAAAGAGCTTTGTTTAAATCGACAATGAACGGCTTGCACGTGGCCGTCATCATGGATGGCAACGGGCGTTGGGCCACGGTGCGGGGTCAGGCGCGCACGGCCGTCGTAGAGGATCACACGCGCGTCGCTTCGGGCGCGTCTCCGTAGCAGGGGCCGGTTGAAATTTAGGTAGACACATGCGGGAGACGTGGCTCGCAAGCCGAGTGGAGGTGCTCGTTCATGGCTCAAGTAATCAAATTCGCGCGCAGACGTGTGGGGCTGTATGCGTCGCTCGGCACGACGCTGCTTGTGCCGCCGCTCATCTGTTGGGGCGCGGTCGTGTTGGTGATCATGGGTGCGCGGCTGCCGGCCGCGCTGCTGCACGGCATCGAGCAATACGGCGGACAGGCGGCCGAACTTGTACTCTTGGTGCTCTGCCCGTTGCTTGCGGTGGTGGCGGGCTTCACGGCCATCAAGCGTGTGCCGCGCGGGCGCAAAGTGGCGGAGGCGTGGTGCTGGACGATCATCGGTGCGGGCGTGACGTTCGCCGTCTGCGCCGTGCTGGCCGTGTTGCGGCCGACATGAAAAGTTGTCTACTGCTAAGTGAAGGAGCATGTTTATGAACTCAAACGTCAATCTTGAAGCGGCTATCGGCATACTCGGTTTTCTCGGCACAGGCTTGCTGCTGCTCGTGGCGGCGCTTGTCTTGTTGTATCTGTTAATGCAGGGACGACGCGCGGCGGCCGCTAACCTCTTGCTCTTTGCGCTCGGTCTCTGCGTCGCTTACGCGGGCGTGCTGATTATCTTCTCGCTGGCGAGTACGGAGAAGGTGCTGGCGCGCGGCGCGGAGAAACATTTCTGCGAGATCGATTGTCACCTCGCCTATTCAGTGGCCGACGTGCAACAGACGAAGACGTTGGGGCCGCCCGCGCAAGCGGCGACGGCGCAGGGCGTCTTCTATGTCGTGACCGTTAAGACACGCTTCGACGAACAAACCATCTCAAAGACGCGCGGCGAAGGGCAGTTGACGCCGAACAGTCGCATCGCCACCGTGCTGGACGCGCAGGGGCGTGCGTACACGATCTCGCCCGCAGGCCAACGCGCGCTTGAGTTAAGCGCAGGGACAGGCATGCCGTTCACGACGCCGCTCCGGCCCGGCGAGTCTTACACGACCCAACTCGTCTTCGATCTGCCGGCGGATGTGTCCGCGCCGCGCCTGCTCATTCATGAGGGCGAGACGAGCACACGCTTCATTATCGGGCATGAGAATAGCCCGCTGCACAAGAAGACCGAGTTTCAGTTGAATTAAACGCGATGAATCAAATGAATGAGCGAACGAAACAGGGCCTACACGTGTTGGCAGCAGCCTTGTTACTCGGCGCGTTGGGCGATGCGTTGCTGCGTGCGCCGGCGTTGGGCTTGAACTTTTTCTTGTTGACGTGCGCGCTCGCGGCGACAGCGGTCGGGCTACTGAAATATTGGCGACGCACGACGCTCAAGGGCGAGGGTGGTTGGCTGTTGCTGCCAATCATCGCCTGCGCGGCCGCCTGCGCGTGGCGTGATTCGCCGACGCTGCAATTGCTCGACGTGCTGGCGGTTGGTTGTGCGTTCGGGTTGCTCAAATGGCGTGCGCGCGGCATGAGCGTCCGGCTCGCGGGCTTGAGCGACTATGCGCGCGGGCTGGCGGGCGCGTGTGCCAGCGCACTCTTCGGGGGCGTGCCGCTCGTCTTCGCGGACGTGCGCTGGCGCGAGTTGCCGCGCACAATTTGGACGCGCCACGCGATGGCGGTCGTGCGCGGGTTGCTCATCGCCGTGCCGCTCTTGGTCGTCTTCGGCGCGCTCTTCATGGCCGCCGATGCGGTCTTCGCCGGGCTGGTTAAGCGCACTTTCCCGTTCGATACGGACGCACTCTTCTCGCACGGTCTGTTGCTCAGCCTCTGCGCGTGGGTCAGCGCCGGCTACTTGCGCGGACTGCTGTTTACCACCCCGCCACGGAACTATGCTGCGCCGGTGACGAATCAGCCGCCAGCTAATGCGGCAGACGCGAGGGGTGACACGAGCGCGCCGCGCACCCCGCCCGCTTCCGTCACCTCCGCCGTGCTTGAGCCGCGCCCCGCGCCGAGTGTGCTGCACGACAGCGCGAGTCCTGACGCGCCGCGCGCACCTATAAAAGATGCGCGCGATAAGGCGGCCAGCAGTGAACGCGAGCAAAGCACGCGCAACGACAAGTCCGCGTCGTTCAGCATCACGTCCACGCCACAGTTCGCGCTGGGCGCGGTTGAAGTGGGCGTGGCGCTCGGTGCGCTCAACGCGCTGTTCTTCGGCTTCGTCTGTGTGCAGATACGTTACTTGTTCGGCGGTGCGGCGTGGGTGGCGGCGACCGGCGGGCTGACTTATGCCGAGTACGCGCGCCGCGGCTTCTTCGAGTTGGTCTGGGCGACGGCGCTCGTGCTGCCGCTGCTGCTCGCGCTCCACTGGTTGCTGCGGCGCGATGACGCGCTGGCGTTGCGCATCTTCCGCTTGCTCGCGCTCGCGCAGATCATGTTGCTGTTCGTCGTGATCGCTTCCGCCATCACGCGCATGCGGCTCTATCAACGCGAGTACGGCTTGACCGAGTTGCGGCTCTACACGATGGCCTTCATGGGCTGGCTCGCGCTCGTCTTCGTCTGGTTCACGGCGACGGTGCTGCGCGGCGCACGTGCGCGCTTCGCCTGCGGCGCACTCATGACCGCGCTGCTCGTCATCGGCGCGCTGCATCTGCTTAACCCTGACGCCACCATCGTCCGCGCAAATCTCGCGCACGCACGCACGGGCCGCGCGTTCGACGCCGCCTACGCGACCACATTGAGCGCCGACGCAGTGCCCACGCTCGTCCGCGCGCTGCCCGGTCTGACGCAAGACGAACGTTGTCTGGCGGCGCGCGAACTATTAGCGCGTTGGTCGGCAACGGACGCGGACTGGCGCGCGTGGAACATGGCGCGCAGCAATGCCGGGCGCGCGGTCACATCGCAGTCCGAGAGTCTGCACGCATGGGCCTGCGCGCCGCCGGTTGAGCCGGTCATGCCGCCGGCAATAATAACGTCCACGACGAACGAGGCGACGCCGACCACTGCGCCCGCTCAAACGACTGTGCCCGACGCGCATGTGTTAAGTACGACTGACCCACAGGGACCATTAAAATCGGCCGCGCCCGTCGCCCCGCAGCCTGCTGTGCGCGTTGCGCCAAAGCTCGCGCTGCCAGCTACGGCGCAGTCAACGGCGAGCAAACGGAAGCGGGGTAAGCACTAATGAGCGCGCACGAACAGTACGATGTGATCATCGTCGGCGCAGGTCTCGGCGGCTTGCAGTGCGCGCGTTTGTTGGGGCAGGCGGGCGTGCGCGTGCTGTTGGTTGATCGCAAGCGTGCGCTTGATGAAGCGGTGCATACGACGGGCATCTTCGTGCGCCGCACGCTCGAAGATTTCGCGCTGCCCGCCGATTGTCTGGGGCCGCCGGTGCGCCGCGTCACGCTCTATTCGCCCGCCCGCCGCGTGCTTGCACTTGAGAGTAGGCACGACGAGTTTCGCGTCGGGCGCATGGGGCGTTTGTATCAGCGTTTCCTGGATGAGTGCATTGCGGCGGGCGTCGTGTGGTCGCCGGAGACGCGCTACGTCGGCTGCGAGTTGCAGGGGCGGGCGGGCGTGTCAGTAGAACTTGAGGTCAAGGGGCGCGTGCGCAGAGTGTCGGCGCGGCTGCTGGTCGGCGCGGACGGCGCGCAGTCCCG
>JANMAD010000239.1:0-9322 GCA_031359515.1 Acidobacteriota bacterium
CTTTACGCGAAAAAATTTAGCCGTTAAAGAACACGAAGTTCACCGGGAGAATTCAAATGATATTCTTTTCTCCGAATTATTTTCTGTGCGCTCTCTGCGGCGCGAAAACATTATGAAAGTGCAGGTTTTATTTTTCGGCGCGACGGCGGAAGCGGTCGGGACGCGGGAAATCGAGATGGATTTTGCCGACGACGCGAAATCGAGCGAAACCTTCGCCGAAATCAAACGCCGGTTTCCGCAGTTAAACGCTCATTCGCTCCTTTTCGCCGTCAATCAGGAGTACGCGTGCGAGGATGTGGAAATACGCGAAGGCGACGAGCTGGCCGTCTTTCCTCCCGTCAGCGGGGGCACTGGAGCAACGGATGAGAGCAGGGATTTCTTTGAGTTGACGACAGAGCCCCTAGATGTCGGCGCGGTGGCGCGCAGGATTGTGCTCAACGAGTGCGGCGCGACCGTCACGCTCGACGGCTACGTGCGCGAGTTTACGCGCGGGCACACACGAACTCTCTATCTCGTTTACGAAGCGTACCCCGCGATGGCGCTCACTGAGATGCGCCGCCTGGGCCGCGAAGCACACGAGCGCTTCGAGATCGCGCACATCGGCATCGTCCATCGCACGGGCCGCATGGAAATAGGAGAATCGAGCGTCTGTATCGCCGTCAGCGCGCCGCATCGCCGCGCTGCCTTTGAAGCCTGCGAATGGGCTATTCGTGAGTTGAAGCGCACTGTGCCGATCTGGAAGAAAGAGTTCTACGAGGACGGCGAGGGCGGCGCGGCGATGCGGCGCGCTGACGCTGATGATGACGCTAGTGTCGCCGATCTCCAGCCGGCCCGTGCGGTGGACGATGCCGATGTGCGTGATGTCGAACTGTTCATGTGCGCGTGCGCCTAAGCGGCGCAACTCGGCGAGGGTCATCGGGGCGTAGGCTTCGTAGACGAGATAGAGCGTGCGTCGCCCGCGCGTCCATTCGCGCACGTAGCCGTCGAGTGTGACCGTCGCGCCAGAGCGTGTGGGCACGATGCGGCGGGCAATTGCGCCCACATCAATCGGCGCGGTCGTCAACTCGAAGAAGTCTGCCGCGCCGCGCTCGTCAGTCGCTTCATCAGCGCCGCCGCTGACGGGCGGGAAGATGGCGATCTCGTCGCCTGCGCGGACGGGCGCAGCGGGCGCAGCGTACTCTTCGTTGACGGCGACGAGCAGCGCGCGGCCGAAGCGGCGCAAGTCAGGGTAGCGTGCGAGGACTGCGGCGCGGACGGAAGCGGCAGTCGCGGGGGTGTGTACTTCGATCTCTGCTTCACCGCAACCGGTCGCGTCGCGGGCTGCGCCGAAGAAGAGGAGACGGACGCTGATCGTTGCGCCCGCAGGTTCGGGCGCGGCGGCGGGGTCGTGTGCGTGTGAGCCAGGGGCGGCGCGTTGGTCGGTCATTCGTCGAGGTTTATATGTTTGCCGGCGTGGCCATTCCCGCGCGCGACCGTGTGGGCGCGGGCGCGCTCTTCGTAATTGCCGACCACCTGCCCGAGCATCTCGCTGAGGCGCGCGAGCCGCGCGGCGGCGGAACGTGTTTCCAGCAACTCCTGTTTGACTTCGATGTCCAGCTCCATCGCGGCGGCGACGAGGAAGGAGAGTCGTTCGGGGTCTGTGCTGGGCAGGTCGGGCAGCCCCGTGCGGTCGTCGTTGATGGCGCGCACGGCGCGGGCGATGCGCGTGAACAGGTCGGCGACGTGCGCGGCCTTAGTGGCGAGTAACTGTTCATCCTCCGCCTCGTCCTCGAACGGGGTGATGCGCCCGATGAGGTACGGCTCGTCCGTGTCCACGTAATCATCCAGCCGGTAGCGCACCAGCCCGACGGTCAGCACGTTCGCGCGCCCGTCCGGCAACGGTTGCACCTCGACGATCTCTGCGACACAACCGACGTGCCCGACCGGTGGGCTATCAGTCACCGCGCTGTCGGGATCGAAGTGCGGCAACCCGAACAAGTTATTCGTCACACGCGCGTCCGCCAGCAGACGCCGGTAGCGCGGCTCGAAGATGTGCAGCGGCAACGGCACACCCGGAAACAGCACGAGCGGCAACGGGAACAGCGGCAACTCGCGCACACCGCGCACTTTGTCGAAGGCTTCAGTCATAGAGAGAGGTCAGAGGTCAGAGGTCAGAGGTTAGTGAGAGCAGGTTTTACTGACCTCTAACCTCTAGCCTCTGACCTCTCATGTTGCTGCGTTGCGCTCTAACGCCTGGCGGGCGGTTGCCGTGACCGGCAGTTCGCACTCGGTTTCTTCCGCTACGATGAGCTGCTCGCCGGTCGTTTCAACGGCCGGCGGCGCGAGCGTCTGTTCGATCAGGTCGAGAATCTTTTCGGGCGACTCATCGCTCAAGGCTAGTTGTTTGGCCTGCAAGACGACCGCAGCCATTTCGTGCGCGCGGGCGCGATAGCGATTGTCGCGCGCGATCAAATCTTCGACGATGCGCCGCTCGCGCACCTGGCGCGAAGCGTCGGCTTCCAGCCCGGCCGCGACTGCATATTCAACTGGCACGCTGCGATTCGTTACCAGCACGTGCAGCGCGCCCGTCAGTTGTTTCGCTTCCTCGCGCATGCGCGGGATGTCGAGCAGCGAGTTCTTAAAACCGAGATGCCCGCGCAGATTAAGCTCGATGATCGGCGCAGGTGTGTCGTCTGCGGCGTCGTGCGCGCGGCCTTCGAGCCGGACGACTTCCATCACGCCCACGTGTACCGCTTCCGCATCAAGCACGCCGGATACGTCATAGCTCAAACGCTGAAACGGGCGTTGTGTGTACGCGCGTAGATGTTCAGCCCGGACGCCATGCGCCGCATCAACTTCGACAAGATAGACGCCGCGCTCTTCTTTGTACTCATCAATCGAGACGGCTTCGAGCGAGCCGGGATTGAAGGCCCAGCCTTCGATCTCGAACCGCTTGTGCGTGTGCCCGAGCGCGATGTAGTCCACGAGCGTGCGCAGTTCCTTCATCCGCTCGATGGAGAGCGCGGGGATGTTCGGCCGATTCAATTGCCCTTCCACGTCCGTATGCAGCAAGAGGATATTGAAGAGGTTCGCGCCATGTGCGTGCCGCAACGCTTCGACCAGTTGCGGCACGGCGGCGTTCGCGCTCGTGCCGTACCAGTGTGTGCCGAAGATGCGTGCGCCCGCGATGTCTATGTACGAGCCGGCGCGCTCCTCTGCGTCCCACGGCGTGAGCGCGAGATGACCGGCTTCGTCATGTGTCGGCTCTAAGAGTTTCAGATAGTCCCAACGCGAGAGCGAGCGCATCCAGCTATAGTCGGAGACCGCATCTTTTTGATCGTGATTGCCTTCGATGGCGACGACGGGGATGCCATGCTCGCGCAGTAGCGCGAGGCCGGCGATGGCGTGGTTCATCGCCTCCGGCTCAACCTTGCGCGCGTTAAAAAAATCGCCCGCGATGAGGACGAAATCAACTTTGCGCGCGATGGCGTAAGTCTGGACAACGTCGAGCCACGCGCGGGCAAAATCCTTCACGCGCTCGTCCAAGTTGTAGCGGCGACAACCCAGGTGTACGTCCGCGATGTGCAGGAACTTCATATCGGCACTCAAACGTTAATGCGGAGTTGGCAGCAACCCAACGGCGCGCGTTGTTGATGAGTGCATTATACGCTAGAGCGGAAGGGATAAGCACATAAAGACTAATGACGAGTGACAAGTGGCCGATGACAAGGAAGAGCATGTCTTCAACTTGTCACTCGTCACTCGTCACTCGTCACTTAAAAAAGAAGCCCCCGCGACTCTGGGCATGAGTCTGTTTGGGCGACGGGGGCTTGCGCTCCGCGCGACGGTAGAAGGGTGACCGCATGGCACGGGCGTTCACGGACTCTCGCTAAGGGGGGCGAGAGCCGAAGTTGAGGACTGTCAAAGAGCCTGTGTGGCTTGCGCTTGACGCGCCGCTGGCGGTGAGGACGCGCGGCGCGTCAGCGCAAGATGCGTCGCTCAGACCCGTGAGGGAGCGAAAGGCGGGTCGAGTCACGCATAATCCGACTCAGCGCGGCGATGGCAGGGCGGGCTGTCCGCTCGTCAATCTGCCTGCGCGCCAGTTCAAACAACACGCCGCGTATTTGGGCCGGCGTCAAATCGTTGGCCTCGTCCGGTGGCGTTAAATCACTTGCCTGTGTGTTCATCATCCGAGTACCGCCCCATGAAAAAGCTTCCGGTCACACGGTCTCAAGCCGGTGTGCGAGCGTCGTGTGGCGCAGGGTCGCGTGCAGTTGTTCCACGTCGAGCGGCTTGCTCAGGAAACCGTCCGCGCCGATGGCGGCGCACGTGGCTTGCATCTCCGCGCTATCCTCAGAACTGACGACGAACACTTTCATGGCCGGGCAGTGCGCCTTGATGTATTCGAGTATGCGCAGGCCCGTCTGCGTCGTGCCGGGCGCGGGCGGCAGATGGAGATCAAGCAGCGAGACGTTCGGCTCGTAGATCGTGGCGCGCCGGAGCGCCGTCGGCAAATCTTCGGCCATTGACACGTCGTACTCATCGCATAGAGACCAGTAAAGCTGCTGCCGGATCGCGGCGTCGTCATCAATGACTAATACTTTCGGTTTCATCGTCGCCGCTTACCTCTGCGCTCGCGCCAGCCTCGCCGGTGGCCCGCAGCCTTGTTCATGTCTTGCTCGCGCACTAATCAATCGCAACCCTTGTGCCAGCCGGGGGCGCACTCATGCACGGCGCAAATGCCGCGTAAAGCGCGCCTTATGGCTGAACGCAAGGGCCGAAGTGTCAACTGCCGGCAACAACGGCGGGCGCGGCTGTCTACATTTGTGGACAGCTTTTCAGTTCTCTTTAACGTCAAGCTCGCTGAGGAGGCGATGTAGGTAGGAGCGGCTGATGCCGAGGCGTTTGGCGGCGGCGGCTTTGTTGCCGCCTTCTTGTTGCAGCGCGCTCTGGAGCAGGCGGCAGCGTAGGTGTGTGACCGCGCTTTCGAGCGTGGTGTCGTTGGCAGTGGCCGCGTCTGTGTCGGGCAACACGGCATGTTGCATCTTTTCCGGCAGATGCTCTGTGCTGAGCCGTGGCCCCGAGGTGAGAACGACCAGCCGCTCGATCACGTTCTCAAGCTCGCGCACGTTGCCGGGCCAGTCATACTCTTGCAGCGCCTCGTACAGCGCGGTGGGGATTTCGGGTTGTGGGCGGCTGTATTTCTCGGCCGCTTTGGCGGCGAAGTGCGCGGCGAGGAGCGGAATGTCGTCGCGCCGCTCGCGCAACGGCGGCAAGACGAGCGGCACGACATTGAGCCGGTAGAACAAATCCTGGCGGAAGCGACCGGCGGCGACATCGGCTTCCAAGTCGCGATTGCTCGCGGCGATGAGCCGTATGTCCACGCTGATCGTCTTCGTGCTGCCGAGGCGCTCGAAGGCGCGCTCTTGCAAGACGCGCAACAGCTTGACCTGCACGGCCGCGCTCAACTCGCCGATCTCGTCGAGCAAGAGCGTGCCGCCGTCGGCCAACTCGAAGCGGCCCTTCTTCGCCTGCGTCGCGTTGGTAAATGCGCCGCGCTCGTGGCCGAACAACTCCGACTCGATCAACGTCTCCGGCAACGCCGCGCAACTAACCGCGACGAAGGGCTGCTCGGCGCGTGTGCTCTCGTCGTGGATCGCACGGGCCAGCACTTCTTTGCCTGTGCCGTTCTCGCCCATAATCAGCACGGTCACGCACGTTTCGGCAACGGCGCGAGCTTGCTTCAAGACCCGTGCGAGCGTGGGCGCTGCGCCCAGCACGCGCGCGATGCCGCGGCGCGTTTCAAGACCCGAACGTAAGGTTAAGTTCTCTTGTTCGAGTCGCCGCACGCGCGCCGCTTGCCGGACGATGTGCGCGACCTCCGCCTCATTGAACGGCTTCTCGAAAAAGCCATACGCGCCATAGCGGATCGCCTCGAGCGCGACCTGTCGTTTATCGCTGCCCGTGATGACGATGACCGGCACGGCCGGGCGCACCGTATGTGCGGCTTCGATCACGGCGAGACCTTCGGTGATGCCTTCCAGATCGGGCGGCAGATGCAGATCGCATAGCACCACGTCAACGCCCCCCGCTTGCAGTTGGGCCGCGGCCTCTGCGCGCGTCTCCGCTTCCAGCACTGCATGCTCGGCTTCCAGCGCCCAGTAGAGTTGCCGCCGCAGCACGCGGTCGTCGTCCACGATCAGCACCGTCGCTTTGTCCTGTGTTGCGTCGCTCATCGAACCTATTGAGTGCGGGCGCGGATAAGACTATGCCGTGCCGCACAGGCGCGCGTCCCCTGCTCTGCTGCCGTTTACATGTTGCTGTTGAAACTACTGCGGGGCTTGGTCAACGGAGCGAATCGTCTTCGCGTCGGTCGGCTGTTGCGACCTTAGCGCCGAAGTCTGATTCCGCTCGGTGACCGGTGTGGATGGTAGCACGGCGCGGAAACACGTGCCAGCACGAAGCTCCGATTCCACTTCGAGCCGGCCGCCATGCGCCGTGACGATCTCGCGGCACGTGTAGAGACCGAGACCGATGCCGCGTTCCTTCGTCGTGGCGAAGGGGCGGAACAAGCGCGTGCGGATAAACTCTTCCGTCATGCCTGCGCCCGTATCGCGCACGCTGATGAAGACGTGCCACTCGTCGAGCGCCCCCGCTGCAACCGTCAAGCGACCGCTGCGTGCGCCCAACGCTTCGAGCGCGTTGAGGATGAGATTTTCCACCACCCGCTCGATGCGCTCGGCGTCCACCGGCGCGACGAGTGTGTCAGGCAAATGCGTTTCGAGTTGATGAATCGCCGCGGCCGGTTCGGCCGTCGCGGCGAAGACGCGCTTGATCAGGGGCACGAGATCGGTGGGGCGGATCGCTTGGCGATACTCGCCGCTCAAAGTGCGCGCCGGCTCGTTCAAACGCGCGACGAGGGCGCGCAGTTTGTCGGTCGCCGCGCGCAGGCTGCTGATCGCGTCCGCACGAAACTCGGCGCGATCCAGATGCCGCTCCATGTTGTTGACCAGCATCGAGAGACCCGTGATCGAGTTCTTCAGATCGTGCGTCAGCATCGCGGAGAGACGCAGGAACGATTGGAACTGTTTCGACTCCGCCTCGCGCGCGATGTGCTCGCGCAGACGGTCGCTCATCAAGTTGAAGCTGTCGGCCAACAGGCGCGTCTCGTCGGTTGACTGCACGTTGATGCGTTGTTCGAGATTGCCGGCGGCGATCTCAGCCGCCGCTTCCGCCACGCGATTGATCCGCCGCGTCGTGCGCGCGACGACGACGGTCATCACGATGCACACCGCGAGCGCGGACAGGACGGTCAGCACGAGACCAGCCGTGCCGAACAGTTGCAACCCCGCTGCCGCGGCCGTCTCGTTGCCTGCGACGGCGACCGATAGGTCGAGACCCGCGACCGGCTGGTAAGCCGTCAGCCAGCGCTGTCCATCATTCGCCGTGAATGACTCCGCGCCGTGCGCGCCCGTCGTCATCGCCCGCGCGATAGCGGCGAAGCCCGGCAGCGCGCTCGTCGCTGCCTGATACTTGAGCGCGCGATTCGTGTGATAGACGAGCTGACCGTCGTGATCCAACACGACGGTAATGCGTTGCGGCTCAGCCCGCGCCCGCCCGCGCGCGTCGTCCGCAACGGCCGGGGCCGCCTCTAGCTGATTGAACAGCGCGTCGAGTTTTAAGTCAGCGACGATTGCGCCAACGGGCAAGGCGTCGTGCGCTGCGCTTGGGAAGAGCGGCACGGTGTAGCGCAGCCCCGCGCCGAACGGCCCGCGTATGATCGGGCTGCGCAACAGACGCGCCTCGTTCGTCGCCCAGACACGCTCGTCCAGCGGCACGCTCGCGGGCAGCAACTCGGCGGGCACGACGACGACGTTATTGCCCGCGCCCGGCGGCTCGACGCGTGCGCGCGGCCGCCGATCCGCGCCGACCAGCGTAATGGCGGCGAAATCGCCCGGCCGTGTGCGCAGCAAAGAGCCGAGCGCGGCGCTGGCATCTTCGGCGTTAGCCAGATTGCCCGCCGTTAGCGTCGCCGCAGTTGGTTGCGCATGCAGGTAAGCGAGCAGGGCAGGCTGCCGCGCAAGCTCGCTCAAGTCAGCTTCGCGCTCAGCCAGTTGCGCGTTCAGTTCGCTCGTCACGTGCGCCGCCCGGTCTGCGACATCCGCGCGCAGCAGTTGCTCGACCGCCCGCGCGCCGCTGCGATAATAGCCCACGCTCAGCAACAGCATTGGCACGATGCCGAGCAAAATAAAGACGAGCAGCAGTTTGGCGCGAATGCTCACTAATAAATTGTCCGTTGTCAGTTGTCCGTTGTCCGTTGTCCGTTGTTCTTTGTGTCGTTGGCTGTCGGGTTTATCTTTAGCGTGTAACACACGCCAGCAATACAACTGACAACTGACAACTGACAACGGACAACTGACTGCTTTCTCCTCAGACCCGCACGCGGCCGAATTCCGCGAGCAACGGCGCGAGGTGCGCGATGATGTCGGCGTGCGCCGTGCCGTTCGTAGCCACAAGCCCGTTGCGGTTCTGCACGTCCTCCGTGTTGTAGCGATAGGGCTGCCCCCAGAGGTCGGTCAAACGCCCGCCCGCTTCGTTGAGGATCGCTTCGGGCGCGCACGTGTCCCACTGCTTCGTGCGCGGCGAGAGATGCAAGTAGAGATCGCATTGCTGTTCGACGATCAGCCCGATCTTGATTCCGACCGAGCCGCGCGCGATCTGATCGCGAAACGCGAACGCGCGCACGATAGCATCCATCTTCGGGCTGCGATGGTTGCGACTCACGGCCAGACGCATACGCGCCAACTCAGTCTGTGTCGAGACCTGTAACTGTGTCGTGGTTAATTCGGGCCGTGCGACCCACGCGCCGTGCCCGTGCGCCGCGTAATAGAGCACATCCGTATCGGGCAGATAGACGACGCCGAGCGTCGCTTGCCCCTCGATGGCGAGACCGATCTGCACGGCGAAGTCGCCGTTGCCCGCGATGAATCCCTTCGTGCCGTCGAGCGGATCGACCATCCACACACGCGCACAAGCCAGACGGCGCACCGTGTCCACAGACTCTTCCGACAACAAACCATCGGCGGGAAACTCGGCGGTTAGCCCGCGCACGATCACGTCGTTGGCCGCATAATCGGCCTGCGTCACCGGGTCTTCGTTCTCGCTCTTATGGACAATCTGCAACGGCCCGCCGTAATGCACGAGCGCGGCCGCCCCTGCCTCGCGCGCCAGCCTGATCGCCCCGCGCAACTCACGCGCGAACGGCCCCACCAAACCCGGTTCGATGCTCGCCGCTTCTGTCTGTTCACTCACCATCATTAACAATCAATCCTTTGCGTCCTGC
>JANMAD010000326.1:0-6270 GCA_031359515.1 Acidobacteriota bacterium
GAGCCGTCCGCCTGTTGATAGTTCTCAAGGATGGCGACCCACGTGCGCCCGACGGCGAGACCCGAACCGTTGATGGTGTGGACGAATTCGGGCTTGCCGCCCCCTGCGCGCCGGAAGCGTATCTGTGCGCGGCGGGCTTGAAACGACTCGAAGTTCGTGCAGGAAGAGATTTCGCGATAAGTGTTCTGCGACGGCAGCCACACTTCGATGTCGTAGGTCTTCGCGGACGCGAAACCCATGTCGCCGGTCGAGAGCGTGACGGTGCGATAGGCGAGACCCAACTGCTGCAAGATCGTCTCGGCATCGCGCGTCAACGCTTCCAACTCCGCATAGGAATCTTCTGGGCGCGCGAGTTTGACCAACTCTACTTTATCGAATTGATGCTGCCGGATCACGCCGCGCGTGTCGCGCCCGTAGCTGCCCGCCTCCGAGCGGAAGCAGGGCGTGTAAGCGACGAACTTCATCGGCAGTTGCGCTTCGTCCAAAATCTCCTCGCGGTAGATGTTCGTCACCGGCACTTCGGCCGTGGGGATCAGATAGAGGCCGCGCTCGTCCGTCAGCTTAAACAGATCGGCCTCGAACTTCGGCAACTGCGCCGTGCCGAAGAGCGCGTTCGCGTTGACGATGAATGGCGGCAGCATCTCTTCGTAACCGTGCGCGACCGTATGCACGTCGAGCATGTAACTGATCAACGCGCGCTCCAAACGCGCGCCCGCGCCACGCAAGATAGCGAAGCGCGCCGCCGCGATCTTGGCGGCGCGCTCAAGATCGAGGATGCCCAACCGCGTGCCGAGGTCAACGTGATCCTGCGGCTCGAAGTCGAATTGCGGCGCAGCACCCCACTCGCGCACTTTAACGTTCGCCGACTCGTCCGCGCCGACCGGCACGCTCTCGCTCTGCACGTTCGGGATGGTCGAGAGCAACTCGCGCATGCGCGCTTCCGCGTCGTCGCGTGCGCGATCAAGTTCCGCGATCCGGTCTTTCAACTCGCCTACGGCTTGACGACGCGCGTCCGCCTCGTCGCGCTGCCCCGCTTTCATCAACGCGCCGATCTCGCGGCTCTGTGTGTTGCGCTCGGCGTTCAAGCGGTCGGATTCGGCAATCGCGTGGCGGCGCGTCTGGTCGAGTTGCGCGAAGTCGTCGAGCGCGTTTGTGGGGAAGCCGCGCGCTTCGAGGGCCGCGCGCACGCGGGCGAAGTTTTCGCGGACGTAGTTCAGATCGAGCATTTGCCGCCGTCCTTTAACGTGTGGTATCTAGTCGTCGCAACCCGTGCTGTGCCGAAAAATCAACCTAGCCGACGCCGCGCGCGACTGTCAAGCGCACGTCATTTGCGCGTTCGTCATGCGCGCTGTCCGTTCACGATTTTAGCCAAGGGGGCGTAAACAACCATCATGCCGCAGAAGATTCGCAAAGCCGTCTTCCCCGCCGCCGGACTGGGCACGCGCTTCCTGCCCGCGACGAAAGCGATGCCGAAAGAGATGTTGCCGCTCGTGGACAAGCCGCTCATCCAGTACGGCGTCGAAGAGGCGGTCGCATCCGGCATCGAATCAATCCTCATCATCACCGGGCGCGGCAAGAGCGCGATTGAAGACCACTTCGACATCTCATACGAGCTTGAGCAAGTCCTGCGCGAGCGCGGCAAGACAGAAGCATTGCAGGTGGCGCGCGGCGTCGCCGAACTTGCGCGCATCAGTTATGTGCGCCAGCGCGAGGCGTTGGGCTTGGGTCACGCGATCTTGCAGGCGCGCGATTTCGTCGGCGATGAACCGTTCGCCGTGCTGTTGCCGGACGACATCGTTGATGCAGAAGTGCCCGCGCTCAAACAGATGCTCAGCGTGTATGAAGAGTACGACGCGCCGGTCGTCGGCACGATGCGCGTCGCGGGCGAAGCCATCTCGCGCTTCGGCGCGCTCGACGCGGAGGAGGTGCGCGACGGCGTCTTCAAGATCAAAGACATGGTCGAGAAGCCGCCCTTCGCGGACGCGCCGTCGGATTTAGCCATCATCGGTCGCTACATCTTAACGCCCGACATCTTCGCCGAGATCGAGCGCACACCGCGCGGCGCGGGCGGCGAGATACAGATCACCGACGCGATGCGTGCGCTGGCAAAGCAACGCCCGTTCTACGCCGTCCGCTTCAACGGCACACGCCACGACGCGGGCGACAAACTCGGCTTCCTCATCGCCACCGTCGAGTTCGCGTTGCAGCGGCCCGACCTCGGGCCGGAGTTCATCGAGTACCTGCGGACACTTAAACTTTAGAGGTTAGAGGTCAGAGATCAGTGAAGACATTTATTAACTGACCTCTGACCTCTGACCTCTTCTCATTGGAGGACGATTATTTTGAGCGACGAGAAATCTTTTGCCGGCCGGGCGGCGATTGTGACCGGGGCAACGCGCGGTATCGGGCGCGCAATCGCGTTGGAGTTGGCGCGCCGCGGTGCGGCGGTCGCGTTCAATTATGCGCAGAGTGCGGAAGCGGCGGCGGAGTTGCAGCGCGAGTTGGAAGCGCTGGGCGTCGGCGTGTTGGCGACGCAGTGCGATGTCGCACAGACTGAGGCGGCGGTTGAGATGGTCAAGCAGACGAAAGACGCCTTCGGGCGGATAGACTTCCTCGTCAACAACGCCGGCATCACGCGCGACAATTTGATCCTGCGCATGAAAGAGGCCGACTGGGACGCCGTCATGGACACGAATCTGAAAGGCGCGTGGAACTTCTCGCGCGCCGCGCTGCGTGTGATGCTCAGACAGGAAGAGGGCGGCTCTGTCCTGAACGTCTCTTCAATTAGCGGTGTGGTGGGTATGGCCGGACAATCGAATTATTCGGCGTCGAAGGCAGGGCTATTCGGTCTGACCAAGGCGCTGGCGCGCGAGGTGGCGAGCCGCAAAGTGACGGTCAACGCGCTCGCGCTCGGGCTGGTGGCGACAGAGATGTCGGACGCGCTCGACGAGGCTTACCGCGCCAAGTTGCTCGCACAGATTCCGCTGGGGCGCTTCGCTGAACCCGCAGAGGTCGCGGACATCACCTGCTTTCTGCTCTCGCCCGCCGCGCGTTATATCACCGGCCAAGTCATACAAGTTGATGGCGGATTGGCGATGTGACCACCGTAGCTCGGGCCATAATCATGGAGATGTAACCGACTTGTCGGCGGAAAATGTTTGACCGGAAAGAAAGGAGCCTCGCTAGCTTGGGGGACTAGCGAGGCTAATAGCTTTGGGGCAGGCTCGGAGATTCAGGGTGGCGTTGACATTTGCTGGAGATCGCCACTTACGTGCGACCCGGCGTTGTTAGGCGGTGCGTTGGTACGGGCGAGATAAAATTGCTGATGCTCAACAGATAAAAGACTAAACCCTGAAGCCTCAGCCGTCCGCAGCACAATCCGCAACGACCACTCTCATCCAAAGAACATAAAATCTGATTGCCAATTAACGTGTGTGAAATTACACCAAGCTGTCGTGACTGTCAAGCATTAATTTACAAACTTTCTCCACACTTCTGCAACAATATCCCCCACTGAGGATTAAACGTTGCAAGTATAAGACTTGTGAAGGCTAAGAATTTAACGATTAGCGGTCGGAGAGTTTGTTTTCGGCGGGCGCAAGGCTCAGTCGGGATATATCTGCCTGCTTCGAACTACGTTGGTAAGGGCTGGCTTCGCCTGCTGGCCGTGTGTGCCAGCGTTTGTGAATCCAAAGCCATTGCTCCGGATATGCACGAATCATACGCTCAATGGCGGCGGCAAAGTTCGCGGTGTTGATTTCGAGGTCGCGCTTTTCGTCGCCCGTACGGACCAGTTCGACCGGCGAGTCGCCGTGAAAGAAATAGCGTCCTCGTTTTCTGTCCCAGACAGCGCACGTGGGGATGACGAGCGCATCGGCCCGCAGGGCAAGCAGGGCCGCGCCCGTGGTCGTGCAGGCCAGATGGCCGAAGAAGGGCACGAACACGCCCTCTTTGGCCTGCGTGTTGAGATCAGCAAGGATGCCGAGCGTGCCGCCGTTGCGCAGCACGCGGAGCGCTTGGCGCGCGGCCGATGTTTTGCTGATGGCGGTGTTACCGAAGCGTGTCCTGATGCCTTCAATTAAAGCCTCTGCGCGTGGATTATCCAATGGGCGCACAATGAAATTGATCGGATATTCCAACGCTGACCAACCGAAACTGAGAACTTCCCACCCGCCTAAATGCCCGGTTAGGAAAATGACTCCGCGCCCCGCAGCCTCGGCTGCGCGCAGGTGGCTCAAGCCGACCGGATCATAGTCAATCATCGCGCGCAGGCTGTCGCGCGTCGCATGCGGAAATTGGCTGAACTCGCCGAGCGTGCGGCCCAGACTGTCGTAACAGCCGCGTAAGATTTGCGTTCGTTGCGGGATGTCCAACTCTGGGAAGGCAAGTTGCAGATTAATCTCACCTGTGCGGCGCAGACTACCGCCAACCAGATAGGCGAGCCGGCCGAGCGCGCGGCCTACGGCCACTGCGGCCGGGCGCGGCAGCGCGCCGAGCGCGCCGAGCAAGCCGCGCGCGGCCGCATACTCCAAAAACGTCTGTGTCCGTCCGCGTTTTCCCATCTTCATTGTCCGCCGCAGCAGGCACAGTTTAGCGTGCCGCTCGTCTGACGCGCAAATCACGGCTTTTGCCGCGCCGTGCAGGCACGTGCTATAAGCAGAAGTCACCGGTCATAGGTCAGAGATTAGTGTCTGACCTTTTATTGACCTCTGACCTCTGACCTTTATTTTTATGCCTTCGGGACGAACACATGACGCGATCACTGTGCTGTTGGCCGCGCCGACCTTTGTGGCGGCGTGGGGCGCGACGGGGAACGTGCTGCTGGCAGCGGTGGTGACGGGCGGGATGCTGTTCGGCGGTCTAATGTTTGGCCCCGACCTCGACATCTTATCGCGCCAATACACGCGCTGGGGAGTGTTCCGCTTTATCTGGTGGCCATATCGCGTCGCCTTTCGCCACCGCTCGCGCTGGTCGCACGGCATCATCTTCGGCACGCTGCTCCGCGTCGTCTACTTCGCGCTGGTGTGGACGCTCCTTGTCTGCGCCGCCATCTATCTGCGCGCCACGCTGGTCACGGGTGCGCCCGCCGACTACGGTGCGGTGCTGCGTGCGTGGCGCGCGATTGAAGCGGGCGCGCTGATGCAGGGCCGCACGTTGCACGTCTGTCTCGCCGCGCTCGCGGGTCTCTGGTGGGGCGCGGCCAGCCACACCCTCACAGACGTTGGTTGGTCGGTGCTGCGCAAAGGCTCACAAATATTTTAAAAGCAGTGCCGAGTCATAAGGGACGAGTGACAAGCTAGCACAAGCTTTACTTGTCACTTGTCACTCATCGCTTGTCATTACTTTTCAGTGTCCGCTCCGGGTTGCTATGAGCCGCTGCGCTTGGCGGCGGACGGCTTCGGAGACGTTGCGGTTCTGCGCGATGTTTTGCAGGTCGCGGGTCTGGATGCGGGGCATGATGGTGATCGCGGCGGCGATGGGCGTGCGCGGGTTGCGCGCGAGGTTGTGGATGATCGGGTACGAGCGCGCCCAAGCGCGATTGTGCGCGATGAGGCGCAGAACTTCGTCCGAGACGGTGCGCATCGCGGCGACGTTCTCGACCTCTTGATCGGTAATGCGCGGATTGTTGATAACGCCGGTGGCGACGATCTTGTTCGAGTCGCGAATGAGTATGCTGCGCGCTTCGCGGTCACCCTTCATCGCTAGTTTGACGCGATCCTTCACGCTCATCAACATGATGCGCCGGATGAGTGAGACACGTTCGGGCGCGACCTCGCCAACCTCGGCCGCCGTCTCCGCGATGATGCGCTCAATGTTCGCCGCGCGTTGCTCTTCGCTCTCCGCAAAAAATTCTTCCAGCCGTTCAAGCGGCAACCACGAATCGTCTATGTCCGCGTCCGCGACCTCAATATGCTCGGCGATGAGCCAAGCGTCATCGGCCGTTAGCCCTTGTCCCGCGCCGATGGACTCGGACTGCTCGACAAACTCGGCGGCAGCCGTCTTACCCTGCGCCCGCAACTCGTTCGCGATCTGTTGCGCGCCGCGTTCCTTCTCGAAAAATTCGCGCCGGACTTCGCGCGCACGCCGCTCGGCCTCATGCGTGCGCGCGGGATTGGTCAGCACAGCTTCAATGATCGCGGGCGCGCGGATCAGACGCTGCTGGTTGAACGTGATCAGTTCGAGCAGCGCGCCATCCGCCGTCGCGCCGGCGAGCGCAGCAACGGCTTCGTCGGGCGTATTCTGATTGAGCGTCACCGCCTCATGCACGGC
>JANMAD010000343.1:0-7339 GCA_031359515.1 Acidobacteriota bacterium
GGGGCGCGTTTGTGGGCTGCCCCACATATTTTAAAACCGCTTGGGGGGTTTAATTGTTCCTACAACTCTATAATTTCCACGCCCGATACAGTTATCACTCGCGCCCGCGTTGATTAAATTCCGAGCACGTCAACCAACTCCTGCACGGACGCCGCGCTCTTCTGCAAAGCGATGCGCTCTTCGGTCGTCAGGTTGATCTCGATGATCTGCTCCAAGCCCCGTGCGCCGAGTTTGCACGGCACGCCGACGTAGAGACCGTTGACGCCGTACTCGCCTTCGAGATAAGCGGCGCACGGCAAAATCTTCTTCTTATCTTTCAAGATCGCTTCCGCCATCTCGACGGCCGCGGCCGACGGCGCGTAGTACGCCGAGCCGGTCTTAAGTAGGCCGACGATCTCCGCGCCGCCACCGGCCGTGCGCTTCACAATCGCGTCGATCTGCTCCTTCGTCAGCAACTCCGTGATGGGAATACCCGCACACGTTGAGTATCGCGGCAAGGGCACCATCGTGTCGCCGTGTCCGCCCAACACGAACGCGGTCACGTTCTCCACCGACACATCCAACGCTTCGGCGAGGAAGCAACGCATGCGCGCAGCATCCAACACGCCCGCCATGCCGATGACGCGATGCTTCGGCAGCCCGGAACGCTTGTACGCCACCTGACACATCGCGTCGAGCGGGTTCGAGACGATAATCAAGATCGCTTCGGGCGAGTATTTTACACACTCGTCCACCACGTTTGAGACTATCCCGGCGTTCGTCTTCAACAGATCGTCGCGACTCATGCCGGGTTTGCGCGCGAGACCGGCGGTGATGATCACGATGTCGGAATCTTTGGTCTGCGCGTAGTCATTTGTCGCGCCAATCATGTGCGCATCAAACCCCTCAATCGGCGCGGCCTGCGCCAGATCGAGCGACTTGCCCTGCGGTACGCCTTCGATCACGTCCACCAGCACCACGTCGCCCAACTCTTTACTCGCCAGCCAATGCGCGGCCGTCGCGCCGACGTTGCCCGCGCCCACCACCGTGATCTTGTTTCGCTTCCCCATCTTCATTATCCTTTCCGCAGCAGATATGTTGTCAGTTCACACAGAAATTCGGGCCGGCGGCGCAGTTGACACGGGCCGCTCTACCCTGCGCCTAGCGCTGAATTATTTGTAACTTGGAAGAGCGCGAGTGTACGGTGCGCTCGCGTCGAGTGTCAAGGTAGGCTTACCGTTGGCGAACAGCATTGCCGTGATGAATATGCGCAGATGGTGGCGGAGACTTTGGCCGGTGCATGCTGCGCTGTCGGACGAGGCACGCGCCGAGAACGATAGCACGGCCGCGCCCGCGCCGGACGACGCTGAGATCGATCCGTTCAACCCTTTCCCCGAACCGATTCAGCTAGAGATCACAGACATCTTCGATCTGCACACGTTTGCGCCCCGCGACGTGCGCCGTGCCGTCGAAGCCTATCTACTCGAAGCACATCGGCTCGGCTATCGCAGCGTCCGCCTGATTCACGGCAAAGGGCGCGGCGTGCAGAGCGCGTCTGTCCGCGCCATCCTCGCCCGCACGCCGTTCATTGTTGACTGGACGGACGCGCCCCCCGCAGCCGGCGGTCTCGGCGCGACAATTGCCCAGCTCAGGCCGAGCACAGTTGAAGAAGCTGTTAATGAGGATGAATGACGATTAGTTGGTCAACAAAAGCATTTGAGCTTTTAACTTTGAACGTATGGGAAGCAAAATTCACCACAGAGACACAGAGGGCACGGAGATAGCACGGAGGCTTGAACGTATGCAGTCCTCTGTGCAGCCTCCGAGTCCTCTGTGTCTCTGTGGTGAACTGCCTCTTGCCATACACTCGATTGCACAGCGATCTAGTTCATTTTCCGCTCGCTCTGTGCCAGCAGCGCACAAGCTTCATGCACATTACTCTTGGTCGCGGCGAGCGCGCGTTCCGCCTGTGCGCGAGCACACGCTGTCTTGTGCATCACGAGGGCTGTGCGCAGGTCTCCGCCGGCTGCTGCGAGCGCGGCCGGCGCGGCCGTTTCGCTTAAGCCCGTCTCCGCGCGTAGGATGCGCAACGAACGTGCGCGCAGCTTCGCGTTGCGCGGCAGCATGTTCGTCATGCGATTGCCCGTGACGTAACCGAGCCGGATCATCGTCGCGGTCGAAAGCATGTTCAATACCATCTTCTGCGCCGTGCCGGCCTTCAGGCGCGTTGACCCGGCGATGACTTCGGGGCCGACAACGGGCACGATGGCCACTGCGACCGCTCCCGTGATCGGCGCAGCAGGCACGCACGTCACACAGGCCGTGAACGCGCCCAACTCGCGCGCGAATGAGACCGCGCCGATGGTGTAGGGTGTGCTACCCGAAGCCGCGATGCCGACCACTGCGTCCGCCGCCGTCACACCCCGCGCAGCCAGATCATGCGCGCCCGCCGCCGCGTCGTCCTCCGACCCTTCGGTCGCGCGATACAGAGCCTCGTAGCCGCCCGCGATCACGCCCTGTACCAACTCCGGCGCGACGCCAAAAGTTGGCGGACACTCCGCCGCATCCAACACACCCAGCCGCCCGGACGTGCCCGTACCCACATAAAACAGTCGCCCGCCCGCGCGCAGACGCTCCACGATGCCATCAACCGCTTGCGCCACTGCGGGCAACACAGCCGCGACAGCCGCGGCCACACGCGCATCCTCTTCGTTCATCAACCGCACGATCCCTGCGGCTGATTCGCGCGCGATCTCAACCGTGCGCGGATTCTCTTGCTCTGTGATCGGCAGTTGCTCTTCCATGTCGGAGTTCAAAGTTCAAAGTTTGTCTAATTTTGAACCTTGCACCTATCCCGCCAGCGCGAGACGTTCGCGGTGCGCGCGGGCCATGTGGGCGGCGGCGATGGCGGGCGGTAAGTGCGGCGGCGCGAGATAGGCGTGCGGCGCGACGCTGTTGATAATTTCACGCAAGGGACGGAGGATTAGTTCGTCCGCGTGAAAGACGCCGCCGACGTAAGCGACCTGAAAGCGTTCTGCCTGCATATTCAATTTGCGTATGACGGCGACGGCGGCTTGCCCGAGTTCGCGCCCCGCCTCGGCGATGATGGCCCGCGCCACGGCGTCGCGCTTCTGGGCTGCCACTATGACGTTGCGCCCAAACCCCGCAAGATGCTCGTTCGTCATGCTCGGCGCATAGAGCGCGAGCGAGAGGTCTTCCGGCGCGGTGACATTGAAGTAACGGCATGCGGCTTTAACGAGCATCGTCTCAGGGCCGCGCCCGTCCGTTGCATGCGCGACCGCCTGCAACGCGCGCTGCGCCAACCAAGCGCCGCCGCCCTCGTCGCCCGCCAAAGGCCCCCAACCGCCCGCGCACATACGCTTGCCCCGTGCGCTCAGCCCGCAACAGATCGAGCCTGTGCCCGCGATCAGGACAAGACCGGGTGCGCCATTCGTCGCGCCATAAAGCGCGATCTCAGCATCGGTCACCACTTCGATGCGACCGAGACCGAGACCGAGCAGCGTTTCGCGCACGCGCTCGCGCAAGTCTGCGCGGCGCACACCGGCCAAGCCCACTTCGGCCGCAACGATGTCGGCCCGGCGCACGCCGGCCGCGTCGCACGCCTCGTCCACCGCCTCGCGCACGGCCAGCGCCGCGCTGTTCACCCCCACGCGCAGAGGGTTCGACGGCCCGGCAAAGCCTTCCCCCAAGACACGCGCTTGCTCGTCCATGACGACGGCGTGCGTCTTCGTCCCGCCGCCATCTACGCCGATCACATAGCCGGGTGTGCGGGCTTGGGCCTCGCCCGCGAGTTTGCTGGCTGCGTGTTTGGGCTTCATCGCTTGTCCGCAGGGGCCGGGTCTTGGTGTGCGCGTAACTGTGTCGGTCGAGCGGTTGCGATTTTAAGCCCGACTTGTCATATAATTAAAACTAAAAGATTTTATTCGCTCAATAATAACTACTGATACCGGAGTTATAAATGGAGATTCGTCAACTGCGCGCGTTCGTCGCCATCGCCGAAATGAAGACATTCACGGCCGCTTCGCAACGCATGAACGTGACGCAGGCCGCGATCAGCATGCGCATCAATCAACTCGAACAAGAGATCGGGTCGCCGCTCTTCATCCGCGCGCAACGCCGCTGCGTCTTGACCCACGCGGGCGAACTACTGCTGGAACGGGCCGAGCGTATCCTACGCGAGCACGATGCTGCGCTCGCCGAGCTGGCGGAATTATCCGGCGCGACGCGCGGGCGTTTGCGTCTGGGCAGCGCCTCCGTCATGTTCAGCAGCGATCCGCTGCCCCAGATACTTAGAGAGTTACGCGCGCGACATCCGCAGATGGAAATGTCGGTCTCGTCCGGCACGAGCGAGGCGTTGGTCAAACAGATACTCGCGGGCGATCTCGATCTCGCCTTCGTCTCGCTGCCGGTCGCGGCGCACGGTATCCAGACCGAACTGCTGCTCGAAGATGAATTGATCGCCATTGCGCATCCGCAGCATGCGCTGGCCCGGCAGCGCGTCATCAGCGCCTTCGCGCTCGCGGGCGAGCCGCTGATTTTGGGCGAGCGCGGGGGCAATACGCGGCGCTTGATTGATCAGTATTTCGCTGAAGCGGGGCTGAAGCCCAAAGTGATCATGGAGCTAAGCCGGCTCGCGTCTATCAGGCGCATGGTCGAGGCCGGGCTGGGCGTCGGCATCGTGCCGGTGCAATCTGCGGTCGAAGAGATCAAGGCGGGCCGGCTGGTGCGCTGGTGGATCGAGGGCGCGCGGATTAACTCCGAGTTGGGGCTGGCGCGGCTGCGCGGCGGTTATCAGTCGCCGCTCATCCAGATTTTCGTCAAACTTTGTCATGAGCATTTTGCCGCCACGACCAAGCGACTCGACGCGCTAAAACAACCCGCGCCGCGCAACGTCGCCAAGCCGGCGACAAAGAAAAAGCAGCGGCGTAAATCGTGACCGCTCTTTGCCCACATCTCGCTGCCATTCGTCCGGTCAGCTCGCACGCCGCCGGCTGTGAGGATTGCCTGCCGCTCGGTGACACGTGGGTACACCTGCGTCTGTGTCAAACGTGCGGGCACGTCGGCTGCTGCGATAACTCGCAGAACAAACACGCGACCAAACATTTTCAGCAGAGCCAGCACCCGATCATCAAATCTTTTGAGCTGGGCGAAGAGTGGGGCTGGTGTTATGTGGATGAAATCTTCTTCGATACGCTTTAGAAAGCAGTGACGCGTGACAAGTGACAAGTGACAAGTAAGACTTGTTCCTAGCTCGTCACTCGTCACTCGTCACTTGTCACTGTAGCTCAATGCGCTAAACTCCTCGCCGTACCTATAACCTGTCTAAGAGCGCGACTCGCTTGCCTGTCGCGCTGATCGGAGGCATCAATGCGCGCACATCAAATTAGCTATCGCCAGACATGTACGACGTTCGGCCTGTGCTGCTGTCTCATGCTTACCACCATGCTGCCCGCACCGGCGGCTGATACGTTTCGCCCGGTCGTGCGCGGCCGGCGCGGCGTGGTGGCGGGTGGGCAACCGCTCTCGGTGGCGGCGGGGTTGCGTATACTACAACGCGGCGGCAACGCGGTGGATGCGGGCGTGGCCACCATCCTCGCAGCTTCGGTGATCGAGTTCTCGCACTTCTCGTTCGGCGGCGAAGTGCCGATCCTGATCAAACTGAAAAGCGCGCCCGTCGCGGTCATCGAAGGCATGGGCACTGCGCCGCAAAAGGCGACGCGCGAGTTCTTCGTGCAGCATGCTCGAACGGCGGGCAGTGTTGCGGCGGCGACCGCGCCTGACAACGCCCGCGCGCAAACCGGCGACAGGCAAAGCGCAATGGCGACGATGGCCAGCGCGAGCAACGGTCTGATCCCTTCGACCGGGCCGCTCGCGGCGACCGTGCCCGCCGTGCTTGATGCCTGCGTCAACGCGCTCGACCGCTTCGGCACGATGTCGCTCGCAGACGTGATGCAACCGGCGATTGAGTTGGCCGATGAATTCCCGATTGACGAGTTGCGCGTCGAATATATCAAGACACGCGCGCCCGTCTTCTCGCAGTGGCCGGAAGCGCGGCGCATCTTTCTGCCCAATGGCCAAGTGCCGCAGGTCGGCGACATCTTCGTGCAGACCGATCTCGCGCGGACGCTGCGCACGCTCGTCGCGGCCGAGCGACAGGGCGCGCGACGCGGCGGGCGACACGCGGGCCTAATGGCCGCGCGCGATCTCTTTTATAAGGGCACGCTTGGCCAACGCATCGGCGATTTCATGCAGACGCACGGCGGGCTGTTGGCGGCCGGCGACCTCGCGCAATTTCATGCGCGCGTCGGCGAGCCGGTGCGCGGGACTTATCGCGGTTACGAAATCTACAAGCCCGGCTTCTGGACACAGGGGCCTGTGTTCGTCGAGACGCTCAATCTGCTCGAAGGTTATGATCTGAAACGGATGGGTCATAACTCGGCGGACTATGTGCATACGGTTGTCGAGTCATTAAAACTCGCCTTTGCGGATCGAGATCGTTTCTACGGCGATCCGGACTTCGTGCAGATTCCCACGCATGAGTTGTTGGCGAAAGACTACGCCGCAATGCGCCGCCAGCTCATCAACGAACAGCGCGCTTCCCTCACCCAACAACCGGGCGATCCGGTTAACATGAAGCCGCTGCTTGCACTCACCACGTGGCCGGACGCGCATGAGACGCGCGTGCCGGAGAACGAGCGCGCGAACGATACGACCTGCGTGAACGTGATTGACAAGGACGGCAACATGTTCAGCGCGACGCCGAGCGGGGCGTGGCTACCGGCGTTGGTCGCGGGCGATACCGGCGTGTTGATGGGGCAGCGTCTGCAATCGGCCTTAACCGATCCGCATAGTCCGAACGTCGTCGCGCCGGGCAAGCGCCCGCGCATCACGCTCACGCCGACGCTCGTCTTGAAGGACGGCGCGCCCTTTATGGTTTTAAGCACACCGGGCGGCGACAATCAGGATCAGGCGCTCGTGCAAGTGTTCCTCAACATCACGGAGTTCGGCATGAACCCGCAAGAGGCGGTGGAAGCCCCGCGCTTCGACACGCTGCACCTCGTCAGTTCCTTCGACGATCACAGCTTCGTGCCCGGCTCGCTCAACATCGAAGCGCGCTTCCCCGAAGCGGTCATCAAGGAACTGTAAGAGCGCGGGCACAACCTCAAAGTGCAAGGCGCGTGGGGCACACTCTCATCGCCGACGGTGATCATGTACAACCCGCAGACGGGCGTCGCCGCCGCCGGCGCAGACCCGCGTCGTGGTCGCTATGCCGTCGCGTGGTGAGTTTGAAATACAGCAGGCGGGAATTTGACCCACGGAATCACACGAAACAACACGA
>JANMAD010000346.1:0-4546 GCA_031359515.1 Acidobacteriota bacterium
ACTCTGCGTGCAGCCATTTTGAAGAGTCGCCTTTCAGATACTTGGCGATCTCGCTCGGCGCAGATGTTGGCGCGGCCATAATCAGGGTGTGAATGTGATCCTCGACGCCGCCGACCTGCAACGCGGTCAATCCGTGTTTGCGGGCCACGCCGCCGATGTAGGCCCAGACACGACCTTCTATCTCCGGCGTAATATACGCGCTGCGATTCTTCGTGCTGAAGACGAGGTGATAGAACAAGGCCGTGTAGGTGTTCGCCATCTCTCCTCCCGGCATGTTCAGCCGTCGCTGACGCGACGGGGCGGCGTGGGCATCGTGCCATACCCGGCGTTGAAACGCCGGGCTAAAGTCAGCTTGCCGCTCTGCGGCAGTTTGCTGCACCGGCTTCACTCACCCTCCGCCTCCACCCGCGCCAACACTCGCCGCGTAACCTCTACATTCGGCGACTTCAACCGCTCGAAGATACTCAACGCTTCCCGCAGCAACCGCGCCGCCTTCGCTCTGTCGCCTTCCGTCTCTGTCAGCAGCGCCAACGTATACAGGCTGATGGCGATACCGCTCTGGTTGCCGAGCTTCTTTTCAATCTGCAAGCTCTCGTCGTAGAGGCGACGCGCTTCGCCTAGCTCGCCTTGCGCTTGCGCGAGCCTGCCCAACTCGTGCAGGGTGCTGGCGATGCCGCGCTGGTCGCCGAGCGTCTGATTGATCTGCAAGCTCTCATCGTAGAGGCGGCGCGCTTCGTCTAGCTCGCCTTGCGCTTCCGCGAGTATGGCCAACTGGTGCAGGGTTTGTGCGATGCCGCTCTGGTTGCCGAGTTTCTGTTTGATCTGCAAGCTCTCATCATAGAGGCGGCGCGCTTCGCCTAGCTCGCCGCGTCCCTGATACATCACGGCCAAGTTATGTGACAGACCGGCAACGTTTATATCAGCTTGTGCGGCACGCGCTGCTTTCACTGCCAGTTCGCCGGTGCGTAACGCCTCGTCCCAGTAGCCGTGCAGGTCTAAGAACTCTTCCAGCGCAAAACGAAGGCTCACCACGCCCGACCAATCCTTCAACGCAAACGCCATATCCAGCGCGCTGATCAGGTTATCGCGCTCCGCAGCCAGCGCAGCAAAATCTTCCGCAGTGATCTGCGCGTGGCCTCTGGCAAGTTGCAGGAAGTACGCAACGTAGCGTCGTTGGTATTCGTCAGCCTGCGAGTCTTTCTGCAAGCGTGCCAATGCCAGTTGCCGCGTCAGAGCTTCGAGCGCGAGGCGTGTGCCTGCGTCCGTTGTCTTGACGAGCCACAACGCTGCTAGTTGCTTCACTGCTTCGTTCAGGCGTGCCGTGTCCGTGCCGAAGCCTGCGACTTCCGCGAGGGCAGCGCGTGAGGCATCGGGCGTGAACAGTGAGAGGGCGAGCAGGGCGGCGCGGCCGTCGTCGGTGAGTTGGGGCAGGTTGAAGGAGCGGGCGAAGACGCGCTCGGCGGCGTCACCTGCGCCGTGGGTGAGATCGTCGAGGACGGTGGCGGGGTCTTGCGCGGCTTCGATCTGCCCGACGATCCATTGCAGGAGGAGCGGGTTGCGCTCGGCGGTGTTGATGATACGGTCGTGGTCGAGTTGCGCAAAGACGGCCGGGTCGCTCGTCTGCCTGGCGAGCAGTTGTAAATAATCGCGCGCCTCGGTGAGCGACATGGCGGCGATGGGCACGCTCCGCGCGTCCGCAATCTTATAGCGCGTGGTGATGAGCGCGGGGCAGCGTGCGTTGGTGAGAAAGGCGACGCAGAGCTTTTGCTCCGCGTCGTTGACCGTCTCGAAGTTGTCCAGCACGACGAGCGCGGGCGTTTGCCTGAGCAGCGCATTGACGGCCTCGGCCTTCGGGTCAGGCGCGAGTTGGCGCACGTCGGGGTGGCCTAGCTGTGTGGCGATCTCGTCGAGCAGCGTGGCGCGGGTGAAGTCGGCGCGACCGAGGGCGGAAGTCCAGACGACGCGGCCGGCGAAGTCATTGAGCAGCGTGCGCGTCGCTTCGGCCGCGAGCGTCGTCTTGCCCACACCGCCCGCGCCCCACAAGACGACGAGGCGACGCTGCTGCGGCGCAAGCTCTTGCCGCAAACGCGCGATGATGTCCTGCCCATCTTCATCTCTGCGGGCGACAAAATCCACGACGAGGAAGTTAGGGATACGCGCGGCGACGGCGTAGTGTGTGGCGCTCGGCATGGATGGGCGGATGGCAGGCGTGGGCATGCCCGCGTCCGGTGGTGCGGGCGCAGTTTTCGGACGCGGATTCGTCATGTCCTCAATGGCAGTACGGATGCCTTGCACCACGTTTAGGAATGCTTCGTCTTGATTCGCCCACAGGCTGACAGGCTTCGCATTCTTCGGCAGAGCTTGGAGTTTGCCGAAAGGTGCGCCCGTCCAGTCGCACGGGTGCAGGATGATGGGGATGACGCGCGCCGTGCCGGCCTCGTGCCGCGCCATTGCATGGGCCACTTCGATGTCGGTGCAGTAGGTGGAAGCGAGAAAGTCCACGCTGATGAGCAGCAGTATGAGTTGGGCCGCCTTCAAATGCTCGTCGATCTGTCTGTCCCATTCTGTGCCGGCGGGGATGCCGCGGTCGTGCCAGCCGGCGATCAGGCCCGAGTTCTTCAGCGTGACTAGATGCTTCTCCAGACGGTCGCGCAAGCTCTCGTCGTTGTGAGAGTAAGAGTAGAAGATTTCGATGGGCACGCGGCGTCGCTCCTTTGACCGATTAGGTACGGTCATCTTATACCAGATGGCAAAACAATTTGCGCTAAAGCGAAACTCACGAGCTGGGGACGGAAGGAGAATATCATCCACGAAATCACATGAAGCAACATGAACAAAACAGCAAGCACTTTCGTGTGTTTGGCTTCGTGTCGTTTCGTGTGGGTTCGTGGATCATTTCCTCTGATGTTCCAATCAGGTGTGGTTTGATTTAGCGAAGAAATACTGACCACGAAGGCACACGCAGCAACGCGCACCACAATGCGTTATGATGCGGTCAGACTACGACTGTGGATGCGGATCGGGATGCAACGACACTGGCTCATCGGCGGCGGCGTGTGTGCGGCGACGCTCTGGCTTGCGACGTGCGCGCGTGCGGCGGGCGACGCGGCGACGGCGACGACGCAAGGCGCGGGCGATGCGGCGGCGACGCACGGGCTTGCGCCGCTCGCGCTCGTGGGCGTGGCCGTGCTGCTCGTCGCGGCGAAGTTGGGCGGCGAGGTGTGCGAGCGATTCGGTCAACCGGCGGTGCTTGGCGAGTTGGCGGCGGGCATCTTGCTCGGCAATCTCGCGCTCGTGGGCTTCGGTGCGGCCGAACCGTTTAAGACCGACGCGACGATCAGCGCGCTCGCGGAGTTGGGCGTCATCGTGTTGTTGTTCGAGGTCGGGTTGGAATCGAAATTGGGCGAGTTGCTGGCGGTCGGTTGGTCTGCGTTGTTGGTGGCGTTGGCGGGCACGCTCTGTTCGCTCGTGCTTGGTTGGGGCGTCGCCGCTTATTTTCTGCCCGCCGCGCCGCGTCTCGCGCACATCTTCATCGGCGCGACGTTGTGCGCCACGAGCGTCGGCATCACGGCGCGCGTGCTGCGCGATCTGGGCAAACTACAGACGCGCGAGGCGCGCATCATTCTCGGCGCGGCCATCGTGGACGACGTGTTGGGCCTCGTCATGCTCGCGGTCGTCGCGGGCAGCATCGCGGCGGTGAGCGCGGGGGCGACGCTCGCGAAGTTTGCCGTGCCGTTGATCGCGCTCAAGGCACTCTTGTTTCTCGTCGGTGCGATCTTAGTCGGGCGCTACGTTGTGCCGCGCTTGCTCGGCGGCGTCGGCCGCTTCGAGGGGCGCGGCGTGCTGCTCGCGTTCGCGTGCGCGTTCTGCCTGTTGCTCGCATGGGCGGCGAACGGACTAGGACTCGCACCGATCATCGGCGCGTTCGCCGCCGGGCTGGTGCTTGATGAAGTACACTTCGAGCAACTGCCGCGCCACGAGAAGCGCGACCTCGAACAACTGCTCGCGCCCGTGAGCAGTCTGCTCGTGCCGCTCTTCTTCGTGCTGACGGGGATGCGTGTTGACCTGCGCACGGTCGCTGACTTCCGCTTGCTTGGCTTCGCGCTCGCGCTCGTCGCGGCGGCCGTCATCGGCAAACAAATCTGCGGGCTGGTGGTGTTGGAGCGCAAGGTCAACCGGCTCGCCATCGGCGTCGGCATGTTGCCGCGCGGCGAGGTCGAACTGATCTTCGCGGGCGTCGGCGCGCTGCTCTTACTGCCCGATGCAAACGGGGCGCGCACGCCGGTCGTCAACGCTGCGACCTACGGTGCAATCATCATCGTCGTACTGCTCACGACGATGATGACACCGCCGCTCCTCAAGTTTACCCTGACGCGCCTGCGCCCAGCGCGAGCGACGGATTAGTATGTAGGCTGAATATGTTGTGTGGAGCAGTTTGCGCTTGCGTGATGGGTCAGTACCGCCTGCGGTAGCGGGCGGGTACTGGCGTGGGCACGGCCCGCCCGCTACCGCAGGCGGTACTGACTGCGCGCATTAATTTGCAGCT
>JANMAD010000358.1:0-1583 GCA_031359515.1 Acidobacteriota bacterium
CCGAAATCTATCAATGGATTTTGGAGCGCGTGAAACCAGAACGCGAGCATAACAGTGAACAGCGATTCAGAGAGACTTGGTGGATATTTAGTCGTCCTCGACCCGAACTCCGCGCGGCTTTAGAAGGTTTAGACAGATACATTGCCACGAGTCTAACGTCGAAGCATCGCATCTTCATGTTCCTACCGACAGAGATGATGATTGACAGTACAGGTGTCGCTTTTGCATTGAACGACGCTTATTTCTTATCTGTACTCTCATCGAAAATCCATCTTGCTTGGGCACTAGCCGCCGGCAGCAGATTAGGTGTCGGAAATGACCCTCGTTACACAATCGCTACCACCTTCGCGCCGTTCCCGTTCCCCGATTGCGACGAGGCGCAACGGGCGCGCATCAGGGCTTTGGGCGAACAACTCGACGCGCACCGCAAGCGGCAACAGGCGCAGCATGTGACGTTGACCATCACCGACATGTACAACGTCCTCGCCAAACTCCGCGCCAACGAACCGCTCTCCGAGCGCGAACGCGCCACGCACGAGCAAGGTCTCGTCTCCGTCCTCAAACAAATCCACGACGAGCTTGACGCCGAAGTCGCAGCCGCCTACGGCTGGCCCGCCGACCTGACGGACGAAGACTTGCTCGCGCGCCTCGTCGCCCTGAACGCCGCCCGCGCCGCCGCCGAACGCGCCGGCCAAGTGCTATGGCTGCGCCCCGCCTTTCAACACCCGACCGGCACGACGCAGACCGTCTTTGCCGCCGACCCGACTGCCGCCACTCCCGCCATCGCACCCCGCGCACGCCAGCCGTGGCCCAAATCAATCCCCGAACAGGCCCGCGCCGTCCGCCACGCGCTCGCCGCCTCGGGCCGCGTCGTCACCGCCCCCGAACTCGCCCGCACCTTCCTGCGCGCCCGCGCCAACAGCGTCGAAGAACTACTGCAAACCCTCGCCGCCCTCGGCCAAGCACGCGAAGTCGCGCCCGGCAAATACACTGCCTAAGAGCGCGGCCCGCCTCGCCGGGAGCGCGGGCATCTTGCCCGCTATGAGCGCGTGAGCGCGAACAGTTGGACTCGCCTCACGGCTCGTTGGCGGGCAAGATGCCCGCGCTCCCGGCAGAGTGTAGACTGCATGCATGGCGACAAAGGGGCAGGGCGGCGCGTTGTTGCAGTTCGCGCAGACGGCGGAACGAATCGCGGCGACGGCGAAGAAACTTGAGAAGGCGGCGTTGCTTGGCGCTTACTTGCACGAACTTGACGACGATGATCTCGTGCGGGCGGCGCGCTACTTCGCGGGACAACAGTTCGCGCAGAACGATGCGCGCACGACGAACGTCGGGAGTGGCCTGTTGCGCGCCGCGTTGAGCGAGGTAACGGGCTTCGAGGTGGAGAACTTGCGTCCGCGCTATGTGCGCTTGGGCGATGCGGGCGAGGTGGCGGACGAAGCGTTGCGCGAAGCGGGGCGCGATGAGGTTGTCAACGCAAGTTTCACACTCGCCGAGACCGATGCGCTGATCGAAACTTTGAGCGCGACGCGCGGGACGAAGAACAAGCAGACGCTCGTAGTCGCAGCCTTGCGCCGCGCGAC
>JANMAD010000036.1:0-6422 GCA_031359515.1 Acidobacteriota bacterium
GGCCAAAGCCGCCCGTGGCCCGAAGCGTTGAAGGCGCTCACAGGCGAAGACCGGATGGACGCGACGGCGATGATTGATTACTTCGCGCCGCTCAAGCAGTGGCTCGATGAACAGAATAAAGGTGAGACGCGCTGATGTGATAACTTCAGCAGCGCGCACGCAGCAAGACGCCGCCGTGAGTTTGAAGACTCACGGTGGCGTCTATGCTTGCTTAACAGCTTACCCGTTTGGATAAATGTTACGAGACTGCGGCGACGCGCTCGTTGAGCGCGCGGCGCAGGTTATCGAAGTAAGCGTCGAAGGTGACGAAGTTCGTGCCTTGAAAGAAGGCCCGGCCGCCGGTCTCGTCGGCCAAACGATTAAGCGCGCCCTGCCCGTAGTTGATTGCCAGACTGTTGTAGCTCGTCAACCCAACCGTCGGCGCGTAGAAGGTGTAGACCGAGACGTTGCGCCGCTTGGCCTCGCGCACGGCGCGGTGCAAGTCAATGCTGTCAACTGTCGAGCTTGCATCGAAGCCGCGCGACACGTCGAGGCCGTCAGAGATGAGCAGCACGGCGTTGTCATTCCGGTTCGACTTCTCCGCGTCGAACTTACGCAACGCTTCGACCACTTCGACGTAAGGATTGTACGGCGCGGACGATTCACGCGCATGCGGGGTGCGCAGGGCACGGGCCGCTTGTTCCAAGTCGTCCGTGAACGGCTGGCGCACTTGCAATGAACCGACCGTCAGATAGCCGACCAGCACGCGTGAGCCTGCGGGCAACGCGCGTATGAAGTCGCCCGTCACGCCCAATTCGTTACCCACGCGCGCGACCAGATCGTCCTGCACCAGCACCGCCAGATTCAATGGCGTACGCACGTGCGTCTGCGCTGCATGCGGTTTATCATCGCGCCCGGCAGCACGGGCCGGCAAGCTCGCCGCCGCAGTCAGCATGAGCATGAAGACCGCGCAAGATACAAATAAATTCTTCATCGAATTACTTTCCTTTACTCCTTGAGCGAACAAAAGCGCGCGAGTCTATAGCCTGACCGCGCGCCCACAGGGCCCGAAATATCCGGCGCACATAAGATGCAAAGAGTTGCGCCGGAGATGGCTGTCGGGGCAGTGTCAAAGACCTTGCCGCGACAGTTTGCTCGCCGCTCCTATCTGTTATTTTTGTGTATGCAGTTGGCAGACGCCGCTTTCGTCGCAGGGCGGCGGAATGCCGAAGAGTGTATAGCGGTGTGAGGCGACGAAGTGATAGACGTGCGGACCTAAAGCGCGCAAGGGCCAGAGACGCAGCACGGGCACAAGCCAACGCCAGCGCGGCAACACGCCGAGGACTGCGAGCCACGCCCAGTAACCTTTGCGCCACACGCCGTCGCGCGCGTCGCGCACGTGCATCTCCGCGGCCAACTCCGCGCTCGTGTAGGGTTGCGCGCGAGCCAGCGCAACGGTGTCGTGATAATCGATCCATTCAAGCCGCCGCTCCACATCGAACGGCTCGACGCGCGCACGCAGCCACTGACACAGCGGACAACGCCCATCCGTGTAAACCTCCAACTGCCTCGTCTCAGCCATCGTCCCTCCCGCAAGATTCAGCTATGCCAACCTACTACTTCCCTGCTCGCTAGTTTATACGCTGCCGCCTCTTTGTTCGCCACGCAAATCTGCGCTGCGCCCGCAGGCTCACGAAAAATCTGCGGCTTGTCTAAGATTTGTCTGTAACCTACTGTTCACTACCATCGTCTAACGGACTGGTAGCGCATGCTTTGGGTGATCTATGGTGGACTCCTCTAAAGAGAATGCATACCAGAGCGGCGGGGCATGCAAGTTTGTCCCCGCCGTTTTTGCTTTGGCCAAATAGTCGCACCTCGCAACTCCGCTATCTGCTTCGCGCCGCGTAGACAGTTCGCAGTTGCGATCAAGCTGCTGCGCTCGTGCAGTTTAGCTTGTCCTTATCCCACGTAGTGTACACATCGTTCGCGCCGGCCGGCGAAGACGAATTCAACAACACAGAGATGAAACCCGCGTGAATCGGCGTGTTTGTGCCATGCGCCGCAGATGGCTGCGCGGTATGGGCATTGCACTAGGTTGGTTGGGTTTCCGTGTTTTTCGGTTTGCCAATGGCAGAAACGCCCGACCGTTTCCGCTCTGTTGCGACACGACACAGCCAGCCAGGGAGAAGGTTTCATGTTGACCAAGATCAAATACCTCGTCATCGCGGCGGCGCTTGCGGGCGGCGTCGCCTTGTATAGCTTTCAAACGGGGCCGCGCGCCGCACACGCGGCGCAGGCGAACGCCACGCTCTCCGCTCCGTTCACGCGCAAGATTCTTGCGCCGACCGAGGAAGCGCCGCTTGACCTGCGCATCTTCACCACCGCTGTTAAGACCGACTCACAGGGACGCATCATCACGGGTCTCAACGACGATCCGGTGAAGAACATCGTGGGCGCGGAATCGGCGGGTGTGCGCGCCGGACATCAACGCTTCACAAAGGTTATGTACGGCGCGAGCTACATAGACGGCCGCCCCGATCCCTCAACGCGCATTGACCCGAACAACCCCATCGTCAAGAGCGGTAACGAGAAATGGCCGAACCGGAGGCAGCCGTTCCGCAGCCAACCGCGCGCTCTCACGCTCGGCCCCGACGGACGTAAGCTCTACGTCACACTGCCCGGCCGCGAAGGCTATCCCGATTGGCGCGTCGCCGTCGTGGACACACAGAATCAGACGGTGCTGCGCTGGCTCGATCTGCGCCCGTTCGGGCAGACGCGCGGCACGCGCCCCATCGGTCTCAAGGTCGCGCCGCTCAACACACAAATTAACGCGAATCAATATCTCGTCGTGCTCAATCAGTACGGCAACTTCGCCAGCGTCATCAACACGCAAACCGACGCGGTCATCGGCGAGTTCGAGACCGGCTTCTACGGCGAGAAGTTGATCTTCAATCGCACCGGCACGCGCCTTTACATCACGGATCGTTTCAAAGACGAGGTGCGCGCTTATCGTGTTGACCCCGGCCCGTTCTTCACGCCGCTCGCCGAAATCCCGACCGGCGCAAACGAGCTTGAGCGCACCAACCCGCGCGATCTCGATTTGAGCGCCGACGGCAAAACTTTGTACGTCTCCAACACGCTCGGTCACACCATTGCCGCGATCAACGTCGCAGCGGATGCGAACGCGCTCGTCAAGAATTTGATCGTCGGCGGTCTCACCACCGACGTGAAGATCGCGGGCCGTTGGGGCATCGTCTCGGGCCAAGAGACGAATACGAAATTAAATGAGCGCGAGTCCGGCCACGGCTTGCCGACGAAGAACGCGCAGGGCGTCGCCATCAAGAACAACGGTCAGCCGCTCGGCTACACGCCCGTCATGGCCGACGCGACGAAGGCGACGACCTTCGACGACATCGGCAGCGAATTAAACATCTTCGACACCGCCACAAACTCGTTCGTCTATCGCTATGTGGACGAAGGGCGCGACCTCTCGCAACTCGTCACGCCGGGGCAGTACGTAGACTTGCACGACCACGCCGACGCGCAAAAGATCATTAAGGGCAGCGGCCCCGAACAGATGGTTATCAAGGGCAACATGCTCTTCGTCACGCACGCGCATTCGGAGAAGGTCGAAGCGTTCCGCATCAATCAAAATCCGGCCGACCCGTCGCAGATTTTGTCGGAGACGGGCATCGAGTTTACCGGCGGCGTCACACCGCAAGGCGTCGAAGTCTCGCCGGACGGCACGCGCATCTTCGTCGCCAATCTGCAAACCGAGGACGTTTCTTTCTTGAGCGTCGATCCGAACGGGCGCTTATTGCGGCAAGGCTATCTCGCGGTCGGCGTTACACCGGCCACGCCCGATCCGACGACGGGCGGGCAAGGGCAAGGGCTATTCGCCACCGATGAAGAAGCGGGCTTGCGCTGGTTCTTCTCTTCGGCTTATTCGGACGACGGGCAGAAATCTTGCGGCTTCTGTCACTGGGACGCGCGGCAGGACGGCTGCCAGTGGAACGTCGCGGCGAACGCCGTCGGCGGCGTCAAGACGTGCCCGCAGAACAAGGACATCTCCGACAACTGGCCCGAATGGTACGAAGGCTTGAACAACGACTTCATGGCCTACGCCTCCGCCTGTAATGGCGAAGTCCTCTTGGGCGAGCGCAGCCCCACGCCGCTTTTCCCGCAAGCGGCGCAGGTGGATCGCTTCCACGCCCGCGAGGATTACGTGCTGCAAAAGACCGAGCAGGATTCCGCTGCGATTGGTCGCCCCGACTTGAACGGCAAGGCGCGCAAGGTCGGCTACTACGATCTCGCGTACTTGCAAATCCTCTGGTCGCAGAACGAGACGCGGCAACTGCCGAACCCGCTCAATCAATTTCCCGACGACGCCACGGCTGTGCAGGTCGCGCGGGGCAAACAAATCTTCTCTACCAACGTCGCGCAGGGCGGCGCGGGCTGCAACGAATGTCACCACAACGGTAACAAGTTCACAAACGGCGTGCTGGACGACACGTTCCAGGACTTCAACATACACGAGCCGGGCGTGACGCCGGAGACAACCGTTGACGGCAACGGGCCGTTCTTCCGCCCTGAGACCGATTACTTCTTCGTCCGCTTCGCGCCACCGCAAGACGTGGGCACGCCGCAAAATCTGTCGAGCCGCAACACGAAGCACCTGCGCACATGGTGGGATAGCGTGCCCAAGTGGCTGCATCACGGCGACGCGCACACGTTCCGCGAGATCATGCTCGCGCCCGACTCGCCGCTCTTGCAACCGGGCGAGCGCGGCTTCAACTTCCGCGTCGTCCGCACAGACCACACGCGCGGCGCAAACAATTTGCCGACCGAAGCGCCGATCACATTCGGCGACTCGCGCGGCGGTCTCGCGGGCGACGGCATGGGCCCGCTCTACGTCAGTCTCGATAGTCCGACGGTGATCGAGAACGGCAAGCCGCAGATCGACCGGCTCGGCACGGCGAACGTCGCGCCGCTCGTCGTGAACGGGCAGATCAATCCGGCGCTCGCCGCCAACAACATACGTGTGATTAAGGACACGCACGGGCAGACCGCACATCTTTCCGCCGCCGATCTCGTCGCACTGGAAATGTACATGCGCTCGCTCTCGTCGAAACCGAAACAAGACGGCGGCACGCCCGCGCCCGCGCCGACCCCGACGCCGACCGCGACGCCATCACCATCACCCACAGCGACGCCAACGCCGACCGCGACACCCACGCCGTCGCCAACTGCAACGCCAACGGCCACACCGACGCCAAGGCCGACTGCCACGCCGTCGCCGACACCGTCGGCCACGCCCACACCTTCGCCCACTGCATCACCGACGCCTGGCCCTGCGCCGTCGCCTACGCCCACGCCTTCAAGGCGCGGCAACTCCGTGCGTTTCATGGTGTCGAACTTTGACGCAAACGAAGGGCAAGGGCGCGCGACGATCACCATCACGCGCGCTGGCGACGTGGCGGATGCGGCGCGCGTGGACATCTCGACCGACGATGCGTCGAACATGCTCACGCGCTGCGACGCGAACACGGGCGTCGCCTCTTCGCGCTGCGACTACGCGACGACAGTGGACACGATCACGTTCGCGCCGGGCGAGACCGTGCGGACGATAGATGTGCCGCTCTTAGACGACGCGCACGCGGAGAATCCTGAGCAGCTTGAGGTCAGGCTGAGCAACCCGGTCGGCACAACGCTCGACACAGTTAATGCCGCGACCGTGACGATTGCCGATAACGATGCGAGCGCAGGCGTGCGCAATCCGATTGATGACACCGGCTTCTTCGTGCGCCAGCAGTATCTCGATTTCCTCTCGCGCGAACCCGAAGCCGATGGCTTGGCCGCCTGGTCGCGAGTCTTAAACAACTGCGCGAACGTGAACGACGATCCGACGTGTGATCGCATCCTCGTCTCATCCTCGTTCTTCAACTCGCAGGAGTTCCAGTTGAAAGGCTTCTTCGTCTTCCGCTTCTATGCGGCGGCGTTGGGGCGTATGCCGGGCTATACGGAGGTCGTCACGGACATGCGGCGCGTCACGGGCGCAACCGCCGACGAGGTGAACCAGAAACGCGCCGCTTTCGCCGCCGAGTTCATGGAGCGCGCGGAGTTTCGCGGCCGCTACGATGGTCTCACGAATGATGCTTTCGTGGATCAACTGCTGCGAACGGCGGGCGTCACTTCAACCGCGCGCAACCAACTCGTGGACGGTCTCAACAACGGGCGCAGCACGCGCGCCGACACGTTGCGTGCCATCGTCGAGAGCGCGGAGGTAAGCAACAAAGAGCGCAACCCGGCGTTCGTCGCCATGCAATACTTCGGCTACCTGCGCCGCGATCCCGAACCGGCCGGCTTCAGTGCGTGGCTCACTTATCTGAACGCGCACCCCGCCGACGCGCGCACGATGGTCAACGGGTTCGAGAACTCGGTCG
>JANMAD010000378.1:0-8897 GCA_031359515.1 Acidobacteriota bacterium
CATTCGTCGCGCGTCGTCGAAGCCGTGCGCGAGATCAAACGGCGTCACCCCAACACGCAACTCATCGCCGGCAACGTGGCGACGAGCGAAGGCACGCGCGAGTTGATCGACGCGGGCGTGGACGCGGTCAAGTGTGGCATCGGGCCGGGGAGTATATGTACGACTCGCGTGGTCACGGGCGCGGGTGTGCCGCAGATCACGGCCATTACGAACTGCGTCACGGCGGCGCGCGGCACGGGCGTGCCCGTCATCGCCGACGGCGGCGTGAAATTTTCGGGCGACGTGGCGAAGGCGATTGCGGCGGGCGCGGACGTGGTCATGATCGGCTCGCTCTTTGCCGGCACGGAAGAGTCGCCGGGCGAGTTGATCTTGTTTCAAGGTCGCTCATTCAAAGCCTATCGCGGCATGGGTTCTATCGGCGCGATGCGCGAAGGCTCGCGCGACCGCTACGCGCAAGAGACGACCGAGCTTGAATCAAAGCTCGTGCCCGAAGGCATCGAGGGGCGCGTGCCTTACAAGGGCACCCTCGCCGACATGGTCACGCAACTCGTCGGCGGCCTGCGCGCCGGCATGGGCTACACCGGCTGCCGCACCATCAGTGAGTTCCAACACAACACACGCTTCATCCGCATCAGCGCCGCCGGTCTGCGCGAGTCGCACGTCCACGATGTGATCATCACGAAGGAAGCACCGAACTATCGGTTAGAGTAGAGGCGGCAGCACTCTCGAAAAAAGCGACCGAACCATTGTGTTATTGCTTACCATGCAGCAATGCGCAGAATTAAACTGTCAGGTGTATGGCTGGCTATAAGCTCGAAGTCTCTTCGATTTCTTGTGGCAACTCCGTATCCATGAGCCAATGCGGTTGCTGCGATGAACACATCCACCAGAGTTCCTTTCGGTATATTCTTTGAGAGGCGGGGGACAATATAGGCGGCGATTTCGGCTGAGCGTTGGTTGAAAGGTAAGACATCACAAGATTTGCTTAGCCGCTCCGTCTCAGTGCGAGCTTGTATGGTCTGTTGGTTTGGCTCGTCAGGCTTGATGGATTTATTCTCGAACCCATAAAGCGCCTGATAGACCGTCATTGCAGTTAAAGCAGGAAAGAGTTTGAGTCTTGATTGATAATCCGCAATTGCTCGCCGGATATGCTGATCCCGACCGTATCGCCATGCGTTGAATATATCGTTATCCAGAACAAGGGAAGTTTCCGTGAGGGCTGGCCCTAAGGTCATTACACGTGCTCTCCATCCATATCAACAATAAAAGCTTCATCAAGGTCGGGGAAGGTAGTCACCTCTTTTTTCTGTTCTTCGGTCAAACCGGCCAACGTGGCTGTAGCTAGAGCGTGATAGCGATTAACGAGCGCAACGTCAAGTTGTGACTCCAGCTCAACCATTTTTTGAACGTTCGCGTCCCACATGACAGCGGGAGGTTTCGGGATTGCGAAAAAATCGTACTTAGCTTGACCGCTGGTGGAACGAATAAGCACTGGAACCACATGACCGTCATTCTTGCTAATTTCGTTTTGGGCTGTCTCAAGATTTTCTATAACCGCATCCTGAATGATTATGCCGCGCTGACCTAATACAATCTGACGCCCGAATAGTTTCAAGCTAAACGGGTCAGGGCCTATCGGTATAGAGGTCTCCTGTCTAAGGCGTGCCAACATATCGGCCGATTCTCTGGTAGCAGGGAAGAAGATTTTAATGCTATCAATAGGCCAAACGAACGAACCATCCACTATCGCATAATATGCAAGCGTAATGTCACGCACCTCATCTCCAGAAATATCAGACGGCAGATGGAATTCGTATCCGACAGTTCGCTCAATTACCATTATTCGGTAATCAATCTGTCGCCGACGTAGCATCTGACTACTATCCAGTAGCGGCTCGTCAAATCTCAGCGTTACATCAAGCTGTATGCTTGGAATTCGCACGTAAACATCACCTGCAAGTATTAACGCGGCTCTAATTGTGGAGATAATGAAATCGGCGCGAGCAGTTTCGGTTAACTGCTCCATCTGAAGATCGACCTGCTCTATCTTGAAATTATCCGCTTCACTATTAAACGTTCCTGTCCCAGTAAGAGCTAAAACAACGTCATCCTCAAGCTTGGCCCTGAACATCACCCTCCCAGCTATCATGTCCGACTCTACTTCCGTGATAGGTATTGTGAGTTGTAACTGAAATGCAGGAACGTCAAAACAGAGAGAGAGACCTTGCTCAACTTGAGGCAATGGGATAGAAAACACCCCGGACAGAACATTCTCAGCAGTCAATAAATTGCTTTCCAGAACAGCCGTACTCATGTTTTACGCCCTCTTTAGCTAAAGAAGTGTCCCACAATAAATCTGTGGTCGCAAGATTACAACACCCATGAGTTCCAACAGAACACGCGCTTCATCCGCATCAGTGCGGCGGGCTTGCGCGAGTCGCACGTCCACGACGTGATCATCACAAAGGAAGCGCCGAACTATCGGTTGGAATAGCGCGTTTACTAACCGACCCGAAATATTTATTGACAGTTGCGCGGGCGCGACATATAAGCTCATGTGTCTCTAGGTTCGTTGAATTCGGCCGCGCGCTTGATTCGTAGGTTCTCACGTTGTCGCCGCACAGTTTCTCGTTGTGTCCTAACAGATTGTAGGCGCGTGGCCTTTTGTACTTCAGAGCGGCCCTTACGTGCGCGTCCGCGCCGCAAATACAACGCACTACTCAACCCTACTGAAGGAGAAGATATATGCCCAGCTTAATCAATGTCCCCGGCATTGAGAAAACCAGCGATGCGTTCCGGCAGAAGGTCATCCAGATCGCGGCCAATCTCGACATCGATCCGAACTTCCTGATGGCGATCATGAGTTTCGAGTCCGGTGCATCGTTCAGTCCAAGCATGAAGAACGCCGCTGGCAGCGGTGCGGTCGGGCTGATTCAGTTTATGCCTAGCACGGCCAAGGGGCTGGGCACAACGACGGCCGATTTGGCTGCGATGACGGCCGTGCGCCAACTCGATTTCGTCGAAAAATATTTCATGCCCTTCAAAGGCCGCTTGAAGACCATCGAAGACGCTTACATGGCGGTGCTGTTTCCGAAAGGGATCGGCAAAGGCGGCGGCTTCGTCCTGTTCACCCGCCCGAGCAAACAGTATGCGCAGAATAAGGGCTTGGACTTGAACGGCGACGGCGTGATCACGGTCGCGGAAGCGGCGGCGCGCGTCCGCCAGCGCCTCGGTGCGCCGACCAGCGTAATGGTGCCTGCCGGCACGACGCCGGTTAACGTCGTGCCGACCAACGTGGCGGTTTTGTCTAAGGGCATGGAGAGTCCTGAAGTGGAGGCGTTGCAGGACGAGTTGGTCAATCTCGGCTATCTGACGCCCGCCGAGAAGAAGACCGGCCCCGGCACGTTCGGCGGCAAGACCGAGGCGGCCGTCAAAGCGTTTCAGCGCGACGTTATGCTGGACGAGAACGGCACGTGCGACGCGGCCACGCAAGCCGCCATCCGGCAGTTGCAAAACGGCGTCCAGTTTGGCAGCGAAGGCGGTCTCGTGCTGCCGATGCAGAAGCGTCTGGTCGCGATGCGCCAGTTGACCACGCAACAACTCAACTCAGGCCCCGGCACCTTCGGCCCGCAGACGAAACGCGCGTTGATGCAGTTCCAACTCGACAACAACATGGAGCCGAGCGGCATCTTGAACGAAGCCACTTACAGGGCACTCTTCAAGACCGTGCCGACGATGTCGCCCGACACGGTGCATGGCAACAACAACGCGATTGACACGATCCTGCCGGAGAGCGGCCCCGGCTATACGGTTTACAATCGTGAGCCGGGCGGCGTCGATCAAGTGGGCACGCAAGTCACCATCCGCGCGCTGCAAGATTTGGGACAGGCGTGGGCGCAGACGCACCCGACCGTGCTCATCCAGTACGGCGACATCAGCCGGCGGGGCGGCGGCCCGTTCTTCAACGCGCAGAACCACAAAAAGGTTGACCATGCCGATCATAAAGAAGGGCGCGCGGTGGACATCCGCCCCGTAGCCAAAGGCGGCGCGCTCGTCGCCACCAGTTTCAACGCCGCCAACTACGACGCGACGCTGACCAAAGAACTGGCGCAACTCATCAAACAGAAATTCCCCAACTCGGTCCTCCTCTTCAACGATCCCAAGCTGACGGCGGCGGGACTGACCAAACCGCACGCCGGGCACGACAATCATTTGCACTGGCTCGTCAAATAATTCAAGCCGGCGCGGATAAACAGCAGCGGCGCGTAGGTGACAATGCCTACGCGCCGCTTGTTTTATCCGCGCCTATACACGCTTTTGCGGGCAGTGTTGCCTGCTTGCGTGCAGCCTCAGTGATGAGTTTTATTCGCCGCGCCTTTTTCTTTCGTGAGGCTGCGATAGACGATTTCGATCCAGCGATCCGTCTTGATGAAGCCGGTGCCCCACGTTTTCCATTCGTCGGGCAGCCCGGCCGCTTTGATCTGATCGCGCGTGCGCTTCGCCTCCACCTGTTTGCGGATGATGGCGGTCGTCTCGAACAACATGCGGCGGAAGAGTTTCAGATCGTCGAGCGTCGAGAGCGGGCCGTGACCGGGAATGATCTTCACGTCGGCGGGCAGGGTGGCGATGATGTCGGAGACATTCTTAGTCAACTGCTCAACGTCGCCGCCGCCGTCTATGTCCACGAAGGGAAAGCGCGCGGCGAAGAAGTCGTCGCCCATGTGGACGACGTTCGAGCCGGTGAAGAAGATGACCGAGTCGCCGTCGGTGTGCCCGTGCGGGAAATGGACGGCGTGAATCTCTTCGCCGTTGAAGTGGATCGAGACCGCTTGCTCGAACGTGATCACGGGCAGCGCCTCCTTCGGCGCGGGCGGCACTTTCTCGCCCAGCACGTTCTGCTCCGTCTCTAATCTTTTCCGCACGTTCGTCTGCGCGATGATCGGCGCTTCGGGGCCGAACGCGACGTTGCTGCCCGTGTGGTCGCCGTGATAGTGCGTGTTCAAGACGAACTTGAGCTTACCGTCGCCGAGCGATTTCAACGCGGCGCGAATCTTATCGGCGAGCGGCGCGAACTGATCGTCCACGATGAGGATGCCGTCCGCGCCGACCGAGACGCCGATGTTGCCGCCTGCGCCTTCGAGCATGTAGATGTTGCCCGCCACCTTCGTGGCCTTGATCTCGACCTTCGAGAAATCCTGCTGCGCCCGCGCATTGCCGGCCGTCAGGCAGACGAGCAACAGGGTCAGGATGAACATATTTCGCCGCATGAGAGATGTGCCTCCGCGATTGAGTAATAGAATGGACAAGCGCGAGCGCACAGTAACCTTTTCACTCATGCCCGTCAATTCACCCGCGCAGTGAATGCCTGCCAACTGTCCGGCGAAAGATGCGGGGGATAATCTCGCGCTGGAGGCGCAAAGACGCAAAGGCAAGACGCGAAGAGAACATTGAAACTCTTCACGCGCTTCTTTGCGGCTTCCCCTCCAGCGTGAGATTTACTTCCCCCCGTCATGCTCGTGTAAGCTGACTCTGTTGCGCGGCACTCGACTTGCTCCCGCGCTAACTTGAGACGCATGCCTATGACGCGCACAATTCACTTGATCGCCAACCCGAACGCGGGGCGCGGCGGCCGGCAACGCGCCGCCGAGATCGCGCGCTTCTCTGCCCTGCTTGCTGCGCGCGGCGTTAAGGTCGAAGTGTTGACGACGACCGCGCCGCACGATGCCACGCGCCTAGCGGCCGCAGCTGCGCGTGCTGGCGCACGTGAGATCGTCGCCTCCGGCGGCGACGGCACGATCAACGAAGTGTTGCAAGCGTTGGTCGGCACGGAGGTGCGGCTCGGCGTCTGGCCCGCCGGCACGGCGAACGTGCTGGCGCGCGAGTTGAAACTGCCGTTTGATCTGCCGGGCATCTGCGACGTGATCGCGCGCGGCGCAACGCAGCGCATCTATCTCGGTTGCGCGACGGAAGAGCGGACGGGCGCGCGGCGTTATTTTTGTCTGATGGCGGGCGTCGGCCTTGATGCTTCGGTCGTGGCGCACGTGCGCCCGCGTCTCAAACGGCGTGTCGGCAAAGGCGCGTTCTGGGTCTCAGGTCTTAGTCATCTCGCGTACTGGCGACCCACACCGTTCACCATCGAGGTTGCCGGCGAGACGCACACATGCACGTTCGCCGCCATCGGCAAGACCGAGCATTACGGCGGCGACTTGGCCGTCACCCCACGCGCACGCCTCGACCAACCTGAGTTCGAGCTATGCCTCGTCTCTTCAGCTAACCGCCTGCGCTTTCTCTATCTGCTCGCGCAAACCATGCGCGCCGGTGGCGTCACGCGCGCCATCAATGGCGTGCGCTTCATCCGCGCCACACACGCCCGCGCCACTGGCGACGCGCCCGTGCAAGTTGACGGCGAACTGATCGGCCAACTACCGATGACCTTCGAGATAGTGCCTGAGCCGATTGCAGTGTTCGTCCCGTAGTGACTAAGTCAGTACCGCCTGCGGTAGCGGGCGGGTCTGCTTGCCTAACCACACCCGCCCGCTACCGCAGGCGGTACTGACAATTTTTCAGCGCGCTGCCGTCCCGCCCTGCAACCATGCACGCCGCAACTCTTTCGCCTGCGCCGAAGCATTCGGTATCTCTTCAATGCGATAAGGGCTTCCCGGTGTGAGGCGCAGACCGACGTAGGCGAACGCTTCGTCGTAAGGTAGTTGTTCCGTGCCGCGCACGTAGCGGGTGAAGAAGTCTGCGAGATCGAAGCCCGCGACATCCGCCGCGACCTGCTGAAACTCTTCCGTAGTGTAACCGCGCCCGCGCAAGTAGTAAGTCGCCGGCGGACTATCAAGGTAGAACTGTTGATAAGCGCGGCGCATCACGTCGTCTAATGACGTGCGCCCTTCGGTGCGGCCGCGGAGCAAGAGATCGAGTACGAGCGCGATGGTTTCGCCTTTGTCGTAGTAGCTGATCGAAGTCTGTTCGAGACCTGTGCGCTGGACGTGGCAAGAGAGATCGAGGAACGGCGCGACGAGTGAAGACTCTTCCGCGCTCATCAGCCGACTGCCCGGCGCGTTTTCTACAGTGCCGATCTCGCCGGCCAGCACCGCGTAGAGACTCTCATCAGTCCACAGCCCCGCGCGCCGTTGCATCAGATGGCCGTAGTAGTTCGTGAAGCCCTCGGCGATGAACAGCCCGCGCGTCGCCAACGGCTTCGTAAAATCCCACGGCCCCAACTCGACGGGGCGCAAACGCTTCACGTTCCAGACGTGAAAGAACTCGTGCGCGGCCGTCCCCAGCACGCTCTCGTATGTGCCCGCATCGCCGAGCGCGCCGCGTTGAATGATCTGCGTAGAGGTCAGATGCTCCATGCCGTCGCCGCGCTGGCCCGCGCCGGTGTGGATCAGAAACGTGTAATCGCTAAACTCCGGCGCGCCCCACAGTGCCGTCTCCGCGCGCACGATCTTTTCCAGATCGCGCACGAGCGCTTTGCGCTTGCCGCCGTCATTGCCGACGGCGTGCAGGACGACGTGATAATTCTTGCCGTCCACTTGAAAATCATTCGCCGTCCAGTCCGCGCCGATTTCCGTCGGCGTATCGATCAAGAGATCGTAGTTGGCGAACTGCCACTCGCGTTGCTCGGCGCTCGTCATGCGCCCGTTGACGATGCGCCAACCTTCGGGCGGTTTGATAGTTAGTTTCACCGGATCGGGTTTATGCCCGACGACGTACATGAACAGCGCACCGCCATTGAAGTTCGCGTGCCGCTCGTTGAGTTGCGCGAACGTGCCGGAGAGATCGTCGGCGAAGACTTTGTAGCTACACCACACGCGCTGTGCGCCGTGCATCGGCACGCGCCACGTCTGCGTGTCTAAGCGCAGCGGCCGAAAGCCGGCGGCATCGCAGCGCTCGCCCGCCACGCAGTCCGGCTGGGCATAAACTTCGCGCACGTTCTTTGCAAAGTCGAAGACGGCATAGCGGCCCGGCGACCACCGCGGCATCTGTAACTCGACGGCCGCCTGCGGCGTCGGCGTCTCGACCATCACCCGCACCTCGAACAGATGCGTCGCCGGTTGCGCCATCTGCAATTCGTAGCTAATCCGATACGGCTCGGCCGGCGCGGCTGCTTGCGCGAGCGCGGCCGCGCAACAGAGCAAGGGCAAGACGATGACGGCCACACTCCGGTGTAGCACACGCGCGGTAAAATGTTTGCGCATTGACGACTCCGACCCGAAAGATGATACCGAGCATGCCCGGCGCGGCGACGGGCGTGCGATTATCGGCGTGCTGCCGAACGCCTGTCAAAACTCGGCGATGTGCTTGGGGCTGCTTGCTCTTTTCAGCAGACCGATTAAACTTTCATATATGAGCACGACCGAACGACTTTATTATCACGATTCACACCTGACCGAGTTCACCGCGCGCGTCACGCACGTCGCAGAGCTAGCGCAAGGCAACTTCGGCGTCATGCTCGACCGCACGGCGTTCTATCCGACGGGCGGCGGACAACCGACGGACACAGGTTTGCTTGCCGGAGCGCGCGTCCTTGAGTGCGTTGACCAAGAGGCGGCCGGCGTGCTGCACATTATTGCGGGCGCGCCGCCTACGGTCGGCGCGGAAGTCGCGGGCCGCATTGACTGGCCGCGCCGGCTCGATCACATCCAACAGCACACGGGGCAGCACATCCTCTCGCAAGCACTCATCGCGCTCTTTAATGCGCCGACGCGCGCCTTCCGCATGTTGGCGCAAGCATCTGAGATAGATGTCGAGTTACCCGATCCCTCGCGCGCGCGTATCGAGCAGGCGGTCGATCTCGCTAACAGCATCATCTGGGCCGACCGCGCCGTGCAAATTCATAATGTCATGCCGGAGGAGGCGGCGCGCCTGCCCTTGCGCAAAGACTCCGC
>JANMAD010000379.1:0-2232 GCA_031359515.1 Acidobacteriota bacterium
CACGACGATGCGCCGCAGCAGATCGCGCTCCGAGAAGATGCCGCTCAGTTTGCCTGCCTCGTTCAGCACGCAAACCGCGCCGATGTTGCGGCTCGTCATGTACTCGGCGGCGTCAAGCGCCGTCGCCGTGTCGCGCACGGAGTAAGGCTCGCGGTCGCGGATCACATCCCCAATGGTCATCATCAGTTCGCCCTCCAATCAGGTGTGAACTTACTTCAAGCCAACTATGCTGTCAGAAATTATACGCCGGAACGTGCGCCATTATAGGCCGGAAGGACGAAAAAATGGAGAGGTTTTATTGAGCGGGCGCGGAACAATGCTAGGCCCAAGCAAGCACCGTCCCTTTGCACCTTTGCGCCTTTGCGTGAGGTTATTCTTTTTGCGCGTAAGATTCTCACGCAAAGACGCAAAGACGCAAAAGGTTAGTCGAAGAGCGCGCCCTGCGCCGTGGGGCGGCGGAATGTGGTATGACGCGCCGGAGTGTATGTGGCTTCATCGTGCTGGTTGAAGCCGAGGCGTTGGCAATGGACGCGGAAACTTTGCTCGATCATGCGCCAATATTCGCCTCTGCCGCGCATGCGCTCGCCGAACTCGGTGCTGTTGAGCTTGCCGCCGCGCAACTCGCGCAGACGGTTCAGCACGCGCTCGGCTTTCGTCGGCAGACGCTCGCGCAGACGCTGCTCGAAGTAAGGCGCGACACTGCCCGGCAGACGCAACAGCGACATGAAAGCCTTGCGTGCGCCGGCTTCATAAGCGCGCTTTAAGAGTTGCGGGATGTGCGGATCGTTGAGCGTCGGGACGACGGGCGCGATACCAATGCCGACCGGAATGCCGGCGGCGGCCAATAAACGCATTGCGCTGAAACGATGCTCCGGCGCGGGCGCATAAGGCTCAAGCGCGCGGGCGGTCGCGGCATCAGCAAACGGGATCGTGAAGAAGACTTCAACCGCCGCCTGCTTGTGCAACTCGATTAACAGATCAAGATCGCGGCGCACGAGCGCCGACTTGGTGATGATGCTTACGGGGTTGCGAAACTCAAGACAGACTTCAAAACACTTGCGCGTCAGTTGATAATGCGCTTCGAGCGGCACGTACGGATCGGAGGTGAAAGAGAAGACCAACATGTCGCCGCGCCACGACGGGCGCATGAGTTCCGCGCGCAGCAGTTCGGCGGCGCGCACCTTGACGACGAGCTTGCGCTCGAAGTCTGTGCCCGCGCCAAAGCCGAGATACTCGTGCGTCGGGCGCGAGAAGCAGTAAGAGCAGGCGTGCGGGCAGCCGCGATAGACGTTGACGCTGTAGTCGAAGCCCACGTCCGGACTGTTGTTATGGGTGATGATCGTGCGCGTCGCGTCTTCTTCAAAGACTTCGAGCTTCGCTGCCGGCGGCTCGCCGATCCATTCGACGTGCGTCGCCTGCCAGGGGTTCGGCGGGTTCTCCAGATAACGCATCGCTGGCCCTCTCGTCTCAGCAGCTCAGATTTGATTCGGGAGTGACCGAGCGAAGGAGCGGCTTCGGTGTTGGCGACAATCATAACACCTGCCCTAAAACAGCAATAGGCCAAACCGCGCGGTCTGGCCTATTGCTGTGAATGAAGTGCGCCGAGGCGCGCCCCGTTGTTAAGCTACGGGCAGGCTTGCAATTCGGCCTGCGCGTCGCGCACGTATTCGATGAGCAGTTGCAGCATCGCCTCTTCCCGATCAGTCATGCCGGTGAAGCGCAGCGCGAAGCCCATCTCACTTACCTGATACACGACCTCGCCCCAAAGATACAACACGCCGCCGGTCGGCGTCGCGATCTCCATGCGGATCAACTCTTTTAGCCGCACCTGATCAGGCGTCAGAATGAAACAGCCGGTGTTGCTGAGATCGACGACCAAACCGGAGCACTGCGCCAACACGCCCTCCCAGTGCGCGTCGAGCGAGACCTTCACTCTTTCTGCCCTTCTTCTTTCGCTCATCTCTTCCCTCTCCCTGTTAAGCTACCAGCGCCGTGCGGATCGAGGTCACATTCTCCGCCGGCCCCGCCGGTTGCGCGTGCGTGTACGTGTCTGAAATGATCTTCTCTGCGCCGCCGACGCTGACCGGGCGCGAGAAGAAGTAGCCCTGCCCGTTCTCGCACCCGAGTTTGCGCAAGAGCGCCAACTGCTCCTTCGTCTCGACGCCTTCGGCAACCACGTCCATGCCTAGATTCTGCGCCAGCATCACGATGGTGCGCACGATCTCTATGTTC
>JANMAD010000396.1:0-4490 GCA_031359515.1 Acidobacteriota bacterium
TGCGACCGCGCACGTAAGAAATCAGTCCATTTTCCTGCAAGCGCTGCGCCGCATTGGTGACGCCCTCTCTGCGCACACCCAGCATGTTGGCGATCAGTTCCTGTGTCATGACTAACTCATCCGAGTTCAAACGGTCGCGGCTCAGTAGCAACCAGCGGCAGAGTTGCTGCTCGACCGTGTGCAGACGATTGCAGACAGCAGTCTGTGACATCTGGGTCATCAACGCCTGCGTGTAGCGCAATAGCAAGCGTTGAAACGTCCCGCCGCGCGCGAACTCATCTTGCAGCACCTTCGTCTTCATCTTGCGGGCAGCGCCGGCGCTCTGCACGACGGTGCGATTGGGCACGGTATCGCCGCCCATGAAGAGGGCGATGCCAACCACCCCTTCGTTACCCGCCACCCCCATTTCGGCTGATGAGCCGTTCTCCATCATGTAGAGCAGAGAGATGATGACGGTGGTCGGGAAATAGATGTGACTCTGTTGCCCGCCTGATTCGTAGATCACCTCTCCCAGTTTAAGGCTAACGTGCTCAAGGTGCGGCAGAAGACGCTCCATTTCCTCTTCGGGCAGCCTGCCCAAAAGCTGATTCTCCGGCGGCTCGTGCGGTCTTTGGGACATGAAGGATTACTCAGTTCTCAGTTTGCTTGCTAAATAGAGTGCAAGCGGCGAAGAGACAGCTGCATGCTGGACTGTCTCGAACGAAGGCGCAGGTAAGCCGCCAAGCACGGTCGGCATGCGCAGGTTGCGGCAGCATTATACTCTATATGTGTGTTAGCGCACGGACGGATCGGCTCAGACCGAGTATATTGGCTGTATCTGTTCTTTTAGAATTCATCTCGCGACATCAGGACTTGCGTGCGCAACATCTCCTTGTGCCGTCTGCTGGTTTCACCACGGACTACCATCAAGGAGCGACCCGTTGCCCAAGACATCACGCCCACCGCCAATCCAGAACCACCTGCTTGCCGCCCTGCCGGGCAAAGAGTACAAGCGCCTGCTTCCCTATCTGGAACCCGTGCCTCTGCCTTTTATGGCTGTGCTCCATGAAGCCGGAGAGCCGATCAAACACGTCTACTTCCCAAACGACGGACTCATCTCGCTGTTAATCGCGATGAAAGATGAGACGGTCAGAGAAGTAGGCCTCATCGGTAATGAAGGGATGTTAGGCACTGCGGTGGCACTGGGTATGAGCACGTCCCCGCTCCGTGCGCTCATCCAGATGCCGGGCAGCGCCATGCGTATGCAGGCTGAGGCGCTACGCGCCGAGCTCAAGCGCGGCGGCGCAATGCAGAAGGTGCTGCACGCTTACGCCCACGCACTCTTTACGCAGGTCTCGCAATCGGCCGCCTGTGTCAGCTCGCACGCGGTGGATAAACGCCTCTCGCGCTGGTTGGTGATGACGCATGATCGCGCGCCGGGAGAGGCGTTCGCGATGAAGCACGAGTTCATGGCGATGATGCTGGGGGTGACTCGTTCCGTGGTGACCATAGCCGCCGGGCGTCTCCAACACGAAAAGATGATCCGCTATACCCGCGGGCAAGTGACTATCCTTGACCGGCGCAGGCTGGAGGCGACTGCCTGTGAGTGCTACGCGGTGGTGAAAGCAGAGTACGCGCGTAGTGCGGCAACAAGCCGCCGCAATGGCGGGCCGGTTTTCAATGGGGCGTGAGATGGAAAAGATGCGCGCCACAGTTTTCCACGGCGTGAACGACATTCGGGTTGAGGAAGTTGCACGGCCACGCGCGGGCGTCGGCGAAGCGGTAATTCGCGTCACGCTGACGACGATCTGCGGCACCGACCTGCACATCGTGCGCGGCGAGTACCCGGTCAAAAGCGGCCTCGTCATCGGGCACGAGCCGGTGGGCGTGATTCATGAGCTCGGGCCCGGCGTGACCGGCTATGCGGTCGGGGAGCGCGTGCTAGTGGGCGCGATCACGCCCTGCGGCCAGTGCCGCGCGTGTCTGTCCGGGCAGCTTGCGCAATGTGGTCATGGCGGCGGCTATGAGGCGCTCGGCGGCTGGCGTTTTGGTAACACGATCAACGGCGCACAGGCTGAATATTTACTCGTGCCACACGCGCAGGCCAATCTCGCCAAGATTCCGGACGAGTTGACTGACGAACAGGTCGTCCTCCTCGCCGACATCGCTTCGACCGGATTCAGCGGCGCGGAGTCGGCACAGATTAAGATCGGCGACGCCGTGGTCGTCTTCGCGCAGGGGCCCATCGGCTTGTGCGCCACCGCCGGCGCGAAGTTGCTGGGCGCAGCGCTCATCATCGCGATTGATGGTGACCGGCATCGGCTTGAGATGGCGCGCAAGATGGGCGCGGACGTGACGTTTGATTATCGCGAAACGGATGTGGTCGCGGAGGTGCGGAAGTTGACCGGCGGCGGGGCCGATGTGGCGATTGAGGCACTGGGCACACAGGAGACTTTCGAGAGCGCACTGCGCAGTCTGCGACCGGGCGGCACGCTCTCCAGTCTCGGCGTCTATTCGGGCAAGCTACAGATTCCTTATGAAGTTTTCGCGGCGGGGCTGGGCGATTATCGCATCCTCACTACCCTATGCCCCGGCGGTAAAGAGCGTATGCGGCGACTGATGGAAGTGGTCAGGCACGGGCGCGTCGATCTCGCGCCATTGCTGACGCATACCTTCGCGCTCAATGATATCAAGGAAGCGTATGAGGTCTTCGGTCAGCGCGCGGACGGCGTGATCAAAGTGGCCATCAAGCCATGAAGCGGCCGCGGCAGAGAGCGAAAGGAGAAGTTTATGTCCAGCGACAGCAGAACAGTGAAGCCATTTACCTTTGAGTTCATAGATGATGGCTCGCAGGTGCTTTTAGAGTTGACGAATGAGACCGACCAAACGCTCAAGTGTGTCGAGGTACTGACCATCTTTCTGACAGATGAAGAAACGCCCGGCGGCGGCCCTTCGCAAGCCAATATTAAGTTTAAGGATACAGCGTGTATAAAGCCGAAAGAGAAGGTCGTCCTCTCGCACCGCACCTGGATCAATGGTAAACCGGCTGACCCCACTGAAGACCAGTTAGCCCGCCTGAAAGCCATCGCCGGTGCAGTCAAACCTTACGTGCTGGATATTTCATGGCAGGATGCGGAAGGGAAATCAAGGTTTCAACGGATACCGGTAGGACACTGAAAGAGGCAGACCTTGTTTGCGGAGAAGGAAGCAAATCATGATTGAAGTAGAAGAAATGGAAGGGCAGGAAGTACGCGCGCTGCTTCAGCGTGCGGGCTACGGACATCTCGGGTGCGCGCGTGATAATCGGCCTTACGTCATGCCCATCCACTACGCCTACGAAGACCCCGACATTTACATCTTCACAACCGAAGGCATGAAGACAGAGTTTATCGCAGCCAACCCGGAAGTGTGTTTGCAAGTTGAAGAAGTTGCCGGCCCAACCGACTGGCAGAGCGTGATTGCCACAGGCAAAGCCGCACGTCTGACCGCTCAGGCAGAGATTGAGCACGCCATGCAATTCATCACGAAAACCAACCCGACCCTCACACCCGCGCTCAACAAGCTGGGGATTGACCCGCAGGGACGCGCCGGTCACATTACGCTTTACCGTATTCACCCTGACACCATCAGCGGACGCAAAACACTCCCGCCGGGCGCGACGCGCAAATAAAGCGCGTCCGGCCAATCGGCAACAAGCCCGGTGCTAAACGCCGGGCGCTGATCCGTTCATTACACATGATAGACAAAGGAGCAGTTTATGAAGACGACAGTAGGTTTGTGGATCGATCATAGAAAGGCTGTGCTCGTGTTTGGCGCGGGTCAAGAGGAAGAAATCAAGTTGATTAATTCTAAAGAGGAAAAACAACACGGCCAATCCGGCATCTCGAAGCCGGCAGATGATGTACGGCAGCGCGAGTTGACCGGCCATCTTAACAGTTACTACGACGAGGTGATTGCGTGCATACGCGACACCGACGCCATTCTGATCTTTGGCCCCGGTGAAGCAAAGGGCGAGCTAAAGAAACGCCTGGAGAGAGACAACCTCGACGACCGCATCGTCGGTATCGAGCCAGCCGACAAGCTGACTGACCCGCAGATCGCGGCGCATGTGCGCGCGCACTTTCTGCAGCAGAAAGCGGCCACAAGTTCGAGCTAGTCCTGCCTCAGCTGATGTCGGAGCGGAGCGGAAGTAGGGAGCGGATTGTTATGAAAAAACTCTGGCTGATCTTTATCGCGATCTTTGTATTCTCGTTTGCGATCTTAGGCTGGGTCGGCACGGAGATTTTTCGCCAGGCCCCGCCGATTCCGTGCGAAGTCGTGACGACTGATGGGCAGGTGCTGATTCCAGCGGAAGAGATTGCCAATGGGCAAAACGTCTGGCAGGCAATGGGTGGCATGGAGAGCGGTTCGATTTGGGGCCACGGCTCTTACGTCGCGCCCGACTGGTCGGCGGATTATCTGCATCGCGAGGCGGTTTTCGTCCTCAACGAATGGGCGCAAAAGGATTTCGC
>JANMAD010000039.1:0-6492 GCA_031359515.1 Acidobacteriota bacterium
GTGGCGCGGGCCAACTACAGCCGCTTCATGCCCGACTACGTCGTGCGCCAGATACTCGATAATCCTGAATCTTTCAAACTCGGCGGCGTCAATCAACTCGTGACCGTGCTGTTCGCGGACGTGCGCGGCTTCACCTTGTTGTCCGAGCGCACCCCGCCGGAGCAGGTGGTGCGGCTGTTGAATCGTTATTTTTCGGTGATGACCGAGATCATCTTTTCCTATGGCGGCACGCTCGATAAATACATCGGCGACGGGCTGATGGCGCTCTTCGGCGCGCCCACCGCGACCCCGGCCGATGCGAGCAACGCCGTCACCGCCGCCGTCGTGATGCAGCAACAACTGCGCCGCATCAACGCGGAATTGCTCGGCGCGGGCTTGCAGGAGATCGCCATCGGCATCGGGCTGCACACGGGCGTGGCGACGGTTGGCTACATCGGCTCGGAGCGGCGCACCGAGTACACGGCCATCGGCGACACCGTGAACGTGGCGGCGCGGCTGGAGCAGAACGCGGCGGGCGGAGAGATTCTCTTGAGCGATGCCGTGATTCGCGCTGCGCAGTGCGCGTATGCGCTCAAACAACACGCGCCGCTCACGGTCAAGAATCGCGTCCAACCCGTAGAGGTTTATGAAGTGGCGTGGCGGGAAGCATAAAGCAGCCGCACGGTGCGGCGCGCACAACCTTCAAGCGGGCTGCGCGGCATCGAGCTTGCGCTCGCGGAAGAACAGAAATAACGGCAGCGCGAGCGACACGCCAACCAGCAGCGAGCAAAGTATGTAGACCCACAGATGCCGCATGCCGCGCCGCCGTCCTTCAGTGAGAACAAATAGCCACAGCACGAATGACGTGATGATGACATCTACACCGAAGAAGGCGGAGATGTTGTTTTGGAAGAGCAGTCGGCAGAACAAGGGCAGGTCGAGGCCGTGCATCGTCAGAAAAGGCATGACGAACGAAAGCGGCAGCGCCGCCCCTAAGAGCGCCGCGCACAGGTAGAGCCACTGCATGATCGTTGCTCCTGTCAGGTGAACTGACCTCTGCGCGTTACGCGCCCGAGCCGCTGATCCCCGCGCAAGATTAATTCACAGGCTCTGTAGGCGTACTCCTCGAAGTCCTCCCACCCGGCGGCCAAGATGATCCAGCCCGCGCCGCTCTTCGTGGAGCGCCAGAAGTAGCGGCGTGGGAGCAGGGGAAATTCTTGCCGCAGGCTGGCAATATGTTCGGCCTGTGTGTACAGCCAGACGCCGTTGTAGTTGGGCTGCTTCACGCTCTGCCGCAACGAGAGCAGAAGTTTGTCGGCCAGATAGACGTAAGTGAAACCGAACATCTGGCGGACGACCGGCCGTAACGGGCTTAGCTCGGCCAACACAAACTGAAAAGGTGCTTGGCGCTTAGTACTCATCCCGGCTTTCATCTTTTACCTTCCACCGCAACAGGCACGCCGCGCCGTAGTCGCTTAACAATGCGTTGCACGGCCCACGAACGAGTGCGCGCCAACGTCTAGTTAGAGAGCCTTCGCGAACAGCTTAATCTCCGGCTCGCCATCGGCCAAGCTAATCATCCGCTCAAACTGAAACCCGATCTTTTCCAGCAAGCGAATAGAGCTTTGATTGTCCACACTCGTCACCGCCACAACGCGCTGCAAGCCCAGCGTGTCGCGCGCAAGTGTCAGCACGCCGGTCGCCGCTTCCAACGCATAGCCGCAACCCCAAAACTCCGGCAAGAACGCATACCCAATGTCAACATCCGCCAGCGTCGCGCGCTGCAACAATCCGCACAGCCCCGTTGCCACCCCGTTCGCCTTCGTCTCCACCAGCCACAGCCCAAACCCAAACTCCGCATAACTGGCCACCGGCCCCTGCAAAATGTAAGCCCGCGCGTCGGCTAACGTCCGCACCCCTTTATCCCCGATGTGCGCAATAAACGAAGGCTCATTCAATAGCCGCAGAATAAACCCGGCATCAGCTAACTTGAGCTTACGCAGCCGCAGTCTATTCGTCGCCAACACCAGTACAGAACTTCTACGCGCTTGCTGCTGTCTAATCATATTGCTTGTCAGTATAGCTCTGCGCTGCAAAGGATGGCAGGAGCAGGTTTGCCTGATGGCGTTAGGGAAACTTGAAACCATGTAGCGGAGAATGATTACTTGAAGAGGTTGGAAGCTCTCGCGAGCTTAAACTTGTAGTAGTGCTGGATTGCTTTGAAGTCGTCTCAATTCTCGGTGACGACCGTGGCATCGTAGCTGCGTGCGCTGACTGCGATAAGCACGTCCAGCGCCATGCGTTGCGATGCTCCGGGCTGAAGGCGCGGCGCTTTTCCTTTAGAACTTCGGCGGCGAGCGTGCGCAAGTTGGTACAGCACTTTGCTTGCTCTCAACCAGTCATCTTCGTCCGGCACTATCAGCGAATTGTCACGTGCGTACTCACGATGCACCTGCTCATATACTTTACGCTGTGATTCATCGGCAGCGCCCGCCATCAATTCCATGAGCACGACTGAAGAAAAAAGAAAGTTGTCAGGCAAGTCTGACAACATTCTTGAAATGTATGTTGAGGTATCGCAGACGAAGTACGCCATTACGATGCCTTGCGCTGATGGTTGTTTTCGTAAGCGATGCGCGCAGCTTTAAGCGTGAGCGCCTTGCGTGCGGCTAAGCGTTGCGCGCGTTCTTCTGCCGTCTCAGGGTTGCGCTGATAAGGCTCTTTGCGCGCCCGCCCGTTAGTTCGCGCGGCGAGCGGAAACGTAAGCCCGTCACCATGAAAGTAGCCTAATTGCACGTCGCTGCGACTACGCTTCGCCTTCTTCGTCGCTCGCTTCTTCGCTGGCATCGGTTTAGACCTCACGCTCGAAACTTACATGATTGTTAGATGCCGCGCAAGAGCTACAGATGCGCGCCCGCGCGTAACGTCTAAGCCATGAATAGACCTGTAGAGCTTAGGTCAGCCAAAGCTCGTTCAGGTTTACGCGCCAGCCGCCAAGAGCATTTTGCGATAGCCGTATTGCTTAGCAGTTTTGCGCCGGTGGCAGTTGCAACAGCGCACGTCGCATTTCTGTATCTCGGCGTAAATTTTAGCCCAACTGCAACCGTGCCTGATCAGATTACAAACAGAGTCCAGTTTGTTGCCTTTGACGTGATCAAATTCTAAAACGACGGGATTATCCTCACCACAATCAACGCAAGGATGCTGGCGCAGATAGGTCAAGATCGAACGGATAGTCTTGGTCTCTTCACTCCGTCGTCGCCGCGCGACGTTTGTAATGTGCCGCGCCTTATTCTTGTAGTACCAGTTCTTTTGCACAATGCGTTTACAGATACGACACTGCGATTGCAGTCCGTCCAGGCGCGATCTGTCCCGGCCGAATTCGGCAATCTTTTTACTAACAGCGCAGGTGGGACAATGTTTGATTCGTTGCATGGTGGAATGCTCCGAAAAGCGAGCAAGGGCGTTCGTGAAGACGCCCTTGCTCAGTTGCGCACGATGATGGGCCGTACTGGGGTCGAACCAGTGACCCGCTGATTAAGAGTCAGCTGCTCTACCAACTGAGCTAACGGCCCGTGCGGGTGAGGGGCAATTATACGGAGCGATAACGTAGTGTCAAATGGACGCTCGTATGTTCGCGTTAATGATGTGCGCTGACACGTGAGGCCCGCTGACTCTTAATCAGCGGGCCTCGTGCGGTTTCTGGCGCGATGCGCGGTTAGTTGCGCGTGGTCAGTTCGGCCGGTAGTTGTTTGTCCACGACGGGACGGGCGGGCGCGTTGGCCAGTTCCTCGCCAAGCAGGAAGACGGTGCGCGCGACCTTCTGCATCTTGTCGTAGTCGATCTTGTCGGGCGAGTCGGTGGGGCGATGATAGTCCTCATGCACGCCGTCGAAGAAGAAGACGATGGGCACGCCCTTGCGCGCGTAGTTGTAATGATCCGAGCGGAAGAAGAAACGGTTCGGGTCGCGCGGGTCGTCGTACTTGTAGTTGAAGCCGAGATTGAGATAAGCGTGGTTGACGCGCTCGCTCGCGTCGCCCAATTGCGTGCTCATCATGCGCGAGCCGATGACGTAGACTTCGTCGGGGCCGGAGAGGTCGCGGTTCGCGGCCACGGTGTCACCCGCTTTCTTGCTGCGCCCGATCATGTCTATGTTGAGTTGCGCGGCGATCTGTGCGAGCGGCACGGTCGGATGCTCCGTGAAGTAGCGCGAACCCCATAAGCCCTTCTCTTCGCCGCAGTGCCAGACAAAGAGGATCGAGCGCGCTGGGCGCGGCCCTTTCGCGAAAGCTTCGGCGATGGACAGGATGGAGACTGTGCCGGAGCCGTCGTCGTCCGCGCCGTTGCAGATCGTGTCGCCGTTGACGGGTGCGCATTGCCCGCCGTGCAGCGCATCGCCCACGTGATCGTAATGCGCGCCGAGCGCGATGTACTCTTGTTTCAGCGTCGCGTCTTTGCCTTCCAACACGCCGACGACGTTCTGTGTGAACTGCTGCTCGGTCGTCACCTGCACCGTGAAGCGCATGAGCTTGTTCGCGGCCAGCGCGAAGGACGGCGCGCCATTACCTTCTTGCGCGTGGCGCAGCGCGTCGGCGGTCGTCAACGGCTCGCCGGCGAAGAGCGCGTCGAGCAAGGCGGGCGCGGCGTAGATGGTCGGGAGTTGCTGCGTTTGCGTGGCTGCGCGCGGGTCTTCAAAACTCTCGACGGTGTACGAGCCGCGCTCAAGATTGCCTTGCCGCCGGAGCAGCCAGTCGGCCGTGTCTTTGACGGATGGGATCATGATCAACCCGCGCGCCCCATGCAGCCGTGCATAAGTGCCCGGGTCGGCGTAGTCCTCACCCGCTTTACCTTGCAGGTCTGCGCGCCGCAGACCGTTGGGGAAGCCCATGTTGACGACGATGATCTTGTCGCGCACGTCCAAGCCCTCGTAAGGGTTCATGTTTTTCGCTTTGATCATGTAGCCCGTGCCGGCATAGACGAGCGCGCCCTCGGCCGCGCCCGACTGGTTTGCGGGCAGGAAGTCCGTGCCGAACTTGAGCGCGTGGTCGCCGAATTCGGCGTGTGTCTGGGTCGCGTCAACTTTGGTGCGTTTGAGGGCGATGCGTTGGAAATATGTCTTGTCATCGCCGGCCGGTTTAATGCCCCAGCGTTTGAGATTGTCGGCGATGTACTTGGCCGTATCATCCAGACCTTTCGACGGCGTATCGCGCCCGTCCATCGCGTCGGACGCGACGAAGTGCAACCGCTCGCTCAAGGTCGCCGCCGTGATCTTTTCGGCCGCTTTCAACTCCGCTTTAGACAGCGCCGGGGTCGCGTCCGCCGCGTGCGCGGCCTGTGTCTGCGCGAGGGCGGCGGCCGGTCCCCACGTGAGCAAAAGTAGAGAGGTTAGCCACAGGCTGAGCAAGGTTGATCTACGCATGAGTCCTCCGAAAGATTGAACTGGTGGATGCGCGGACAATGTAGCAGGCGTGCGCGCGGTTGACCAAGTGATCAAGCGCACGCAGTGGGCAAGGGCATTAACTACATGAAGGCCCGCAGACGCGAAGCTGATCTTGCGCATGCTTCGTGGCTGCGGGCCTGTGGTGCGCTTTCGTGCTTAATGCTTATCTTGTCTGCCTTCAGCCCGCGGCGGCGGCCCGTTGCTGTTGCTGCTGTTGTTTCTCCTGCTGCATGCGCGTGCCCAGTTCGTCGATCTGCTGTGGACTGAGTACGTCGCGCGCTTGGACGAACATCTCGTTCTCTTCCTCTTCCACGTGATGCTCGACCGTGTCCTGCAACTCCGCCAGTGTGTCCGGCCACTCTTCGCCGCTCGCGTCCATGCCGGCGATTTGCGTGAGCAGGTCTTTGATCTCTTGATGCTCTTCGTAAGCCTCGATAGTGATCTCGCGCGTCTCGGCCGCTTGCTTGAGCGTCGGATAGAGGATGGTCTCCTCGATGTGCGCGTGGATATCGAGCGCCTGTTTGATCTGGTTGAAGATTTGTAGCCGCGTGGTGGCGGCGGATTCGTCAGTCGCTTCGATCTGCTTGAACATGGCGGAGACTTCCGCGTGGTCGTTCTGCAAGAGCGTGAATGCGTCCATGTCTGTTTCTCCCTGTTGGCTTGTACGTTTCCGGCTATCCTTGCACGCTAATCGAACGCGCAAAGACGTGACGCAAGGCTAAAGAGCAAGCGCAATGCCTCAACGTGGAGGAGCATAGCGCACGCACTGTGCCGAGAATGTGACGGAAGACAAACGGAATTTTGCTCGTGTCGCCGCGCGAACTATAACAGCCCGATGCGTGCGTGTGTCTGCGTTGCGACCGCTTGCCGGCGCGTCGTTTGGCACAACGGAACTGTCTATGCGAGAATTCGCTGCCACGCGCCTGTAGCTCAGTGGATAGAGCACCTGCCTCCGGAGCAGGGGGCCGCAAGTTCGAGTCTTGCCAGGCGCATATAGAGTTGATAGCACTTGCGTGTGAACGCTTGTCAGTACCGCCTGCGGTAGCGGGCGGGTCTTGGTTGCGCCAAAGACC
>JANMAD010000042.1:0-4796 GCA_031359515.1 Acidobacteriota bacterium
CTGCCGCTTGAGCCGCATCACTTCGAGCGCCGCGCCGATGGACGTGCCGCCCTCCGCGACGAAGCGGCGGAACGCGCGCTCCCAGTCGCTCAACTCGCGCGCCTCGCCTTCGGGCACGACCGCTTGCGCCATCGTGTCGAAGAGATAGACGTGGAGCGCGGCCTCCGTCACGCCGGAGATGAGCGCGGCGCACTGCTTACCAACCTTGAGCGCCTCGGTCATGCTGCCGCTCTTGTCCACGAACAGCGCCGTCGCCTTCGTGATGCGCCCGCGCCGCTTGACCTGCTCGTGCAGCACACGCTCAAGCTGCGCGTTCAAGCTCGCGTCAGCATCAACGGCCAACGCCGCCTGCTGCGTCTTGTACGCGGAGACGCGGCTCGCGCTCGTCGCCTGTTGCAGCTTCGCGTCCACCAGCGCACGCACTTCCGCATGCGCCAACGCGCCGCGCGCCTTGAGCGACTTGAGGTTGTTGATCACCTCCTGCGGCGTCATCCCGTCAATGAGCGCGACCAGCACAGCGGGCGTCAACTGCCGCACCGCGCCGACCGCGATCACGTAAGGGATGCGCTGCTCGACGATCAACTGCGCCTGCTCCGTCGCCGTCTCCAACTTCGCCAGACGCTTCAACGCGAAGGCGAGGCTGTCGGCCGGCGGCGCGTCCTTAAACAAGATCGCATCCGCCCGCGCGTCGGGCTTGATGTGCAAGCCCGCATAGAGCCGCTTCATGCTCTTGCGCGCACGCAACGCTGCCTTGTCGAAGAAGACCGGCTGCGCCTCGCGCTCGCGCAAGTAGCGCACAACGGCCGTGCGCGCCGAACGCGGGAGGTTGCCGCGCTGCCGCTTCACGAAGTCCACGACGCGCGCCACCTGATACGGCGGCAACTCCTGCAACAGCACGAAGCCCGCACCGCGATGACCCGCGACACTGCTCGTCAACAGATTGCCGACGAACACTTCCTTGTGATCGCGCACCTCACCTTGCCGCTGATACCACACGGCCAAGTGCCCGTAGAACACCGGATCGCGCGCCACCATCCCCTTGTGCAACTCGGCCACCTGCTCAAGCTGCCGGTGCGGCGTGGTCAATAAGCTGTTCAACATCTCCAAGCGCAAATCGCGCTCTACGTTCTGCATGGCTACACCTCCGGGAAAGCTGTTAGCGATTAGCTGTTAGCCGTTAGCTAAAAACAAAAAGCTAAGAGCTAACAGCTAATCGCTAACAGCTATTTATTTTCCCCGCGCAAGTCGTGGCAGCATTGGACACATACGCGGGATTTGAACCCGCGACGTAACGCTCTACAGGCGTATGCTCTACCATTGAGCTAGTATGTAAGCTGCCGCAGTCAGGGCGCGGGGCGCACATCGAACTTAAGCAAAATCTCTCACGCAAATCAGGGAGATTCGGTTGCGGCGACACGTGCATTAATTGCGGCCCGCGCAAGTTCGTAAAGCTACTGCCCGCCGCGAGCGACGGACATTTACGCTCCCATAATTTTGCGGGAGCGACAGGATTCGAACCTGCATAGGTCTTGCGACCTTGCCATGTATGTATGCTTCGCCGGTCAGGGCGCGGGCCCATTTCACACGCACCCGCCGCAACCGAATGTTAAAAGACCCGTGAGCGCACTTGTCGCTCATCACTAATTACTCGTCACTCGTCACTTATCACTCGTCACTGTCTTTAAGCCCCCGCGCAAGTCCGAAAAGCGTCAGCACAACGTTGCTCTACCATTGAGCTACGAGAGCAAGCTCCCGGTGGGACTCGAACCCACAACCCACGCCTTAAGAAGGAGTGTGTAAGCTTCTCTAGTTAGGGCGCGGGGCGCGCAAAAGTTAATTAACCGTACACGGCCTCCGGCCGGACGATCAGGTCGCCGCGCACGGTGCGCTCAACGACGTAAGGCTCGAAGCGCTCCAGGCTGGCGTCGAGAAACTGCGCCAGCCGCTCCTTGATCTCGCGGTCGGTCATCACCGCCGCCACGCGCACCTCGCGCTCGGCGTAATCATGCGAGCGACCTTCAAAACGAACGTGTACCATCGTCTGTTTACCTCCTGTGAAATTTTTAAGCTCCGTAGGAGCGAACTGTTTGTAGCCACCAAGCCAGCTATCCATCTCTAGCTCCATAGGAGCGAAATGTGAACGTGCCGCTCCTATGGAGCTACGTGGATTCTGTAACCTGAAGCTATAAACATGTCGTCCCTAACGGGACTGGGCAAAATAACTTCTTAGCTTTTGTCTTTAGCTAACGGCTAATCGCTAACAGCTTCCTGAAGTGCCTTGTGTGTGGCGGACAGAGCGATGATGGGTAGTGATTAAAACGTGCGGCGTTGCCTCCTGCCGCGTAGCGGCAGACTGACTTTAGCCCGGCGTTTCAACGCCGGGACGAATGGCGCGCGTAAACCCGCGTCGCGTTGCCCACCCGTGCGTTGAAACGCACGGCTAAACTCACACGCTGCTCCGCAGCGAAGCGGTGACCGCAGCCTTACATTTTGTTCACTACCCGACGAAGTTCGTTCGTTCATCACTCCGTCGCCGTTTGTTATTTGTGGTCAGTTAAGCCACGTCAGACTCTTCGGCGAGGAAGAGGTAGGGCCGCCACTCTGGGCGCGAGGCGGCGTAGTGGCGGAGCATTGCGCGGTCGAGGCCGTAGCGCAGCGCGCTCGGCGTGGCGAGGAGCGGCATGCGCGCCTCGTCGGGCGTGCGGTCGCCCTTGCGCTGGTTGCAGGGCTTGCAAGCCGCGCACAGGTTCTCCGGCTCGCTCTGCCCGCCGCGTGCGCGCGGCACGATGTGGTCGAGCGTCAACTCGAAGACCGTGCCCTTCACGCCGCAGTACTGGCAGCGCAGTTTGTCGCGCGCGAAAATCCGCACACGCTGCTTGCCCGCCGTCCCGCGCCGACGCCGCCGCACGTCTATGTACGCGACCAAGCGGATCACGCTCGGCACGACGAAGACGAAATGCTGCGAGCGCAGCACGCCCCCGCCCGCGTACTCGACGGGCTGCGCCGCGCCCTTCCACACCAGCCGGACGGCGCGGGGAGCGTCCACCACGCCAAGTGCTTCATACGAAGCGTTCAGCAGCAAAACTCTGCGTCGTAAGATCATTCCTCGTCACCTCCTTTCGTGTTAGTCCGTCGTCCGTTGTCCGTGGTCAGTTGTTCTTTATGTCGTCGGTTGTTTCCTCTTTAGCAGGTCGCACACAGCAGAAGACCAACGAACACCTGACCACGGACAACGGACAATTTTTCCAAAGCACGCGGCGAGACTCGAACTCGCAATTGACGGTTTTGCAGACCGTCGCCTTCCCCTTTGGCTACGCGTGCGGATGAATGGTTGGCAGGCCCGGCAGGACTCAAACCTGCGCGCTGCCGGTTAGAAGCCGGCCGCTCTGTTCAACTGAGCTACGGGCCCGTAAAGACAGTGGCGAGTTGCATGTGACGAGTGACAAGTTGAAGACTTCTTACTCATCACTCATCGCTTGTCACTTGTCACGGCTCTCAGTGGCTGCGGCGGCGGGCGTCGCACCCGCGTCTTCCCGCTTACAGGGCGGACGCTCTCACTTGAGCTACGCCGCAATGAGGCATTGGTGGTTGAGGCAGGACTTGCACCTGCGTCCGTGCGCTTATCGAGCGCCTGCTCTGCTACCTGAGCTTCTCAACCATGTGAATTAGGGTGAGGGTAATCGGCACGGGCGGACTTGCACCGCCAACCTCCGGTCTGTCGCACCGGCGCGCTGCTATTGCGCCACGTTCCGTCTGACTGCGGGAGAAGGAGTCGAACCTTCAACCTCATGATTCAAAGTCATGCGTGCTGCCAATTGCACCATCCCGCAAAAGTTGATCGGGGCAGCAGGAGTTGAACCTGCATCACGCGCTAATCCGGCGCTCACTGTTTATAAAACAGTCGCTCTACCTGTTTGAGCTATGCCCCGCGTTTGCACTGCGGCGTTTGGCGTCGAACCAAAACTTCCGGATTCAGAGTCCGGCGTCCTGCCAGTTAGACGACACCGCAAAAAGTTTGGTGGCGGGCGTGGGAGTCGCACCCACCGCTGCTGTGTTTTATGAGACACACGAGCCGCTCTTGCTCCATGCCCGCAACATTTAAGCTCGATGGCTGGCGATGGACTCGCACCATCCTCTCCGGTTTTTCAAACCGGCGCTTGCGCTATCTCAGCTAGCCAGCCGTGTGTGGTTGAAGTGGCGGGAACCGGATTTGCGCCGGCGACCTCACGTTTATGAGACGTGCGCTCTACTAGCCTGAGCTATCCCGCCGTGAAAGTTTTGGTCGGGGCGGGGAGTCGCCGTTAACGTCGTGCCTCCTCACTCGACGAGCCGCGCGCACAGTCACGTCCTGTCGGGCTTGAGCCGCCGCCCCGATAAGTTGAGTGTGTGATTGTGGCGATGGGAGTCGAACCCATACCGCTCGCTTACGAGGCGAGCATTCTCATGCCAGTTGAAACTACGCCACACTAAAGTTGACTCTGGCGGGAGGACTCGAACCTCCGATATACGCATTAACAATGCGCCGCCTTACCCGCTTGGCTACGCCAGAAGAAAATGGTCGAGAAAGGATTTGAACCTTTGAACCCTCTGTTTGTAGGACAGACGCTCTGACCGGACTGAGCTACTCGACCAGAAAGAAATTGATTCATTGAATCAGTCGCTTGAAGCCCGCGACGAGAGTTGCACTCGTAATCTCTGCCGTACCGGGGCAGCGTGTTCGCTGTTTGCACTACGCGGGCGGAAGGGCGGCGCAGCCGGCAAGGTGCTGCGCCGCTTGTTGGAGATCAAATGTGGGA
>JANMAD010000446.1:0-6022 GCA_031359515.1 Acidobacteriota bacterium
GGCCCAGACGGGCCAGTGATCAGAGACGTTGAGCGGCCGCGCGACGCCCCAGCGCAGCACGCGCGCATTGCGCACGAAGAGCCAGTCGGCGTGCAACTTGATGAGACCGGCGCGCCAGGTGGCCGTGCCCGTCGGCATCGGCGTCGTAAAGCCGTGCGCTTCCAGCAAGCGGCGCGTCGCCGCGCGCGATTGGGGAAAGAGCGTGTTGAAGTCGCCCAATAGAATCGCCGGCTCGTCGCGGCGTGCGTTGCACTCAGCCAGCACCGCTTCGTGTTGCGCCAGTTGTTCGGCGACGTTTGCATGCGGATCGATGTGCGTGTTGAAAATCTGGAACGTGCGTTGGCCGACAGCGACACTACAAGCCAGCGCAAGGCGTGGTCGCCACGCGCATTCCGTCCACGGCAGATCGACGCGCCGCGCACCGGCGAGCGGGAAGCGGCTGAGGACGGCCACACCCGTGTCGCCCGCATCGTCCATGCCGATGCGCTCCTCGAAGTCGAGATACCACTGCCGGTCTTTCGGTTCTTCACCACGCGGGATGTGCATCGCCGCGTGTGCGTAATGCATCGCCAACGCTTGTGCCAACTCGCGCGCGACGTGATGCCCACCGGCGCGCACAGTAGTGCGATCAGCCTCTTGCAACGCAACGATGTCGGCGCGCGGCATGAGCCGGCCATCGGTTAACGTCTGCGCCGTCGTGGCGATATGCCGGGCGATGACCGGCGGGCGCGGGCGGTTGCGCGCGAGACCGGCCTTACGCAGCAGCCCGCCAGAGATCAGGAAACGCCCGACGGCGTAACGGATGTTGAAGGTTGCAATGACACACCGCGCTGTGTCATGTTGCGGCGCGGCCGCGGGCGCAAAGCTGTCCTGCTCGACCGCCGGTTCAGCCGCTTCGTTAGTTGTCACCGTTGGGATTTCAGTGAGCGCCAATGTGTTTTGACCTTAATAGATAGCGACGTGCGTGGCTCGCTCAACACGCCGGCCGCGTTTGTTTGCGAGAGGGGAGTATAGATGAAGAGGCGCGTTGTTGCCGCCGTGGACGACATGTTTTTCGCCGCAAAGATACGCACGACGGCGGAGTTGCTGGGGATAGAGATCACGTTTGCGCGCAGCACTGACGCCTTGTTCGCGTCAGCGCAGCAAGAGCCGCCCGCGCTCATCGTCGTTGATTTGCAGACGCAACGGGTTGATCCGTTCGCGCTCGCGGCGCGGCTCAAGACCGACGAGACGTTGCGATCTGTGCCGCTTGTCGGTTTCTGCGCGCACGTCGAGACGGAGTTGCTGCGCCGTGCCCGCGAAGTTGGTTTTGATCGCGTGCTGGCGCGCTCGGCATTCACTGAAAAATTACCAAAGATATTGCAGGGCGAAGATTTCTAACCGCAGCGAGCGCAAAGAGAAGCCGCACAGGGCCGCAGAGAATGTCCTCTGCGGCCCTGTGCGGTGCAAGCGGCGCGCAATAAATCAACCGACCGGCGCGGGCGCGATCACTTCATGGATGGCGCGCACTTCGGCGACTAGCTGATCATACTGTTCGAGGGTGAGCGATTGTGCGCCGTCGGAGAGCGCCTTTTCGGGTTGGTCGTGGACTTCGATGATGAGTCCGTCCGCGCCGGCGGCGACGCCCGCGCGGGCCATCGGTGTAACCATGTAGTGCTTGCCTGTGCCGTGCGAAGGATCGATCAGCACGGGCAGGTGCGAGACGCGCCGCACCGCTGGTACGGCCGATAGGTCGAGCGTGTTGCGCGTGTGCTGCGCGAAAGTGCGTATGCCGCGCTCACACAAAATCACGTTGTAGTTGCCCTCGCCCATGACGTACTCGGCGGCGAGCAGCCATTCGTCCAGCGTGGCGGACATGCCGCGTTTCAATAAGACGGGTAGCCGCGCACGGCCCGCGCGTTTGAGCAGCGAAAAGTTTTGCATGTTGCGTGCGCCGATCTGCATTACGTCGGCGTAGCGTTCAACCAGATCGGCGCTGCGCTCGTCCAGCGCTTCGGTCACGATCTTCAAGCCATAAGCTTCGCGCACCTCCGCGAGAATCTTCAAGCCCTCTTCACCGAGACCTTGAAAGGCATAGGGCGACGTGCGCGGCTTGAATGCGCCGCCGCGAAAGAAACGCGCGCCGCTACGCCGCACAGCCTCGGCGACGGCGAAGGCCTGCGCGTGACTTTCAACCGCACACGGGCCGGCGATGAGCGCGAGTTCGTCACCGCCGATGGTCGCATCGCCGACGCGCACGATGGTCTTCTCCGGTTTCAGATCGAGCGTGATCAGCTTGTAAGGCTTGCTCACGCGAATCACTTCGGCGACGCCGGGCAAGTTCTCGAAGTGGCTGGGATCGACCGCGCCCTGATTACCGGTGATCCCGATGGCAGTGCGTTGCGCGCCCGGCAGCGGATGCGGGCGCAAGTTAAGTTCATGCACGACGCGCATCACGTCCTCGATCTCGCGTTCGGTCGCGTCGGCTTTCATTACAATAAGCATAAAGCAGTTTTCAGTTTCCAGTTTTCAGTTTGCAGCAAGCAGTTGTCAGTTGAAAGCCTTCAGTTCAGCTTGAGACTGTAAACTGAAAACTGGAAACTGAAAACTATCCTTCACATCCGCTCAGGCACTTCGATGCCGAGCGTGGCGAGCGCCGCCGTCAGTTGGCGACGCACAAGATCAGCGATGGCGACCAGCACGGCGCGGCGCGCGGCGCTCTCTTCCGTGATGATCGGATGATGATGATAGAACGAGTGGAACGCCTTGGCCAGTTGGAACGCATACTTGGCTAGATGCGCCGGCTCGGCCTGCGCCGCCGCATGCGCGATGACTTCGTCTAAACGCGCGGCCAGCGTCACGAGCGCCCACATATCATCGCCCTCCGCGCCATGCAGAATCTCACGCACTTGCTCGGCCGCAAGTCCCTCTGGCGCAAGTTGCTGGATGAACTCTTGCGCCGCCGTGTACACCGGCGCGGCCAACTTGCGAAAGATCGAGTTGGCGCGCACCACCGCGTTGAGACAGTAGGGGCCGGTCTCGCCCTCGAACGCGAGCGCCTCGGCAAAGTCGAACGCGATCAGCGAATTGCGCGTCCACTTCAACAGGAAGTAGCGCAACGCGCTGATGGCGATCACGTGGGCCGTCGTCAACTGCTCTGCGCGGGGCAGATCGGGATGTCGCTTCTCAACTTCAGCCAGCGCGCCCGCTTCGAGCCGGTTGATCAGATCATCAACCTTCACGCCCAGACCTTTGCGCCCGCTCATCTCGATGAAGGGCCGCGCGCGATCTTCCGCGCTCAACTCAAGCCCCAACTCGACACAAGCCGCGGGCGAGAGCGCGACCATCTCGTAAGCGAGATGCACGCTCGCCGCTTCGCCCACCTCCGGTGCGACGGCCGCCGCACCGCGCCGCACCACGTCCTGTGTGTACGATTGGCGCGAATCAATCACGTTATAGACAGCACGCCCGCCGCCGAACGCCGGATGACCGGGCGTCTCCTCCGTCGCTATGCTTGTCGAGACCCAGACGACGTGTTGATTCGGATACTGCCGAAAAGGCTTATAGTAAAAATCGCGTTTCAGTTGGCCGAGCTTCCAGAGTTGATACGCGATGTCCTTGCCCGCATAAGTCACTGTGCCGTTCGAGCGGACGATGATCTTATCGGCTTCGTGCTCGTCAGTGCCGGCGTGCAGATCGGTCGGCATGATCCAGCAACCGGCATTGCGCCCTTCGGTCTCGAAGCGGATCGTGCCGGTCTCTTTCAGCCGCTCAAAGGCCTGCTGCCAGAAGCCCATGTGTAGAATGTCAGACTCGCGCGGCAGCAGATCGTAGTGGACGCCGAGCCGCTCCATCGTGCTCAAGTGGCACTGCACGATGCGTGTGGCGACGTAATCAGCCAGCGCAGAGGTCGCGTTGTCGCCCGCTTCAAGCGCGTGCAAGGTCTGAGCGCGCAGTTGCAGCCGCGCCGGGTCTTCCTTCGCGTCCGCATCGCCGTTGCGATAGAAGAGACCGACGCGCGCATATAAATCCCAACAGTAGTAATCGAACGGTTGCGCAGGCGGCAGCGATTGATCAAGCGCCTGCACGTCGGCGAGCGTCATGCGCTCGACGTGCTCGAAGCCGACGACGACATCGGCGACCTGCACGCCGGTGTTGTCTATGTAATTGTCAACTTCGACCTCTGCGCCGGTGGCGCGCAAGATACGCACGAAGGCGTCGCCCAGCACGGCGTTGCGCAAATGGCCGATGTGCGCCGCCTTGTTCGGGTTGATGTTCGTGTGCTCGACGATGATTTTCTGCCCCGCGCCCGTTGTGCCTTGCGCGCCCGGCTGCGCCGCAGTGCCAATCGCGGCAAGATGCGGCAACAAGGCAGCGCGGTCGTAGAAGACATTCAAGTAACCTGCGCCGGCCACTTCGACGCGCGCGACATGCGGCTCGGCAACGAGTGCCGCTTTCAACTCTTCCGCGATGGCGCGCGGGTTCGTCTTCTGACCCGTGGATTGCTTGATACGCTTCGCCAATTCAAAGGCGACGGGGAAGGCGAGGTCGCCCAACTCCGTGCGCGGCGGTATCTCAGCCGGCACTGTGTCCAGCGCGACACCGAATTTCGTCGCGGCCGTCTCCAGCACACGCGCACGCAGGGTCTGTTGTAGGTCTGCCAGCTTCAACGTTCTTCAGTTTCCTTCATGCAGTACAGACAGCGACCGGCGCACAGGCAAATCGCGGGCGCGGTCGTAAAGATGGCAGTATAGCGCAGCCTTTCGCGCAGCGGCTAATGGTCGGGAAGTGGCTTGCTTGACACTGCGGTAGCGCGCTCTGCTACCATCCGTTAACAATTTATGCGTCTGCTCTACTTTGATTGCTTCGCCGGTGTGAGCGGCGACATGACGCTCGGCGCGCTCGTGAGCGCCGGGGCGGACAGGCATGCGCTCGTCGCAGGACTGGAGCAATTAAACTTCGGCAACTTCGAGGTGAGGTTCGAGCAAGTTGATCGTGCCGGTATCAGCGCCGTCCACGCACAGGTCAGCACAGACGAGCAGCATCATCATCGCGGGCTGAGTCAGATATTGAAGATCATTGATCGCTCGCGCCTGAGTGATGGGGTGAAAGATCGCGCCGCGCGAATCTTCACACGTTTGGGCACGGCTGAGGCGCACGTGCATAACGTGCTGATCGAGGAAGTACATTTTCACGAGGTCGGCGCGCTCGATTCGATTGTGGACATCGTGGGCGCGTGCATCGGCTTCGAGTTGCTCGGCATCGAGCGGTTCGCGTCGTCGGCGTTGCACGTCGGGAGTGGCACGGTCGAGATGGCGCACGGGCGTTTCCCCGTGCCGCCGCCGGCCGTCGCCGAACTGCTGCGCGATAAGCCGATCTACGCGACAGACATCGTCGGCGAATTGGTGACGCCGACCGGCGCGGCCAACGTCAGTACGCTCTGTGATTCTTACGGGCCGCTACCGGCGATGCGCGTGAGCGCGACTGGTTATGGCGCGGGTGGGCGCAGCTATGAGAAGTTTCCGAACGTGCTGCGTGTGTTCGTGGGCGAGACTGAGAGCGATGCGCAGAACGAACGGCTGTTGATGATTGAGACGAATCTTGATGACGTATCGCCACAGATTGTCGGGCACGTGATGGAGCGCGCTTTCCAACGCGGTGCGCTCGATTGTTATTTCACGCCCGTGCAAATGAAGAAGAATCGGCCCGGCGTGTTAGTCTCAATCCTGTGCCGCCCGACAGAACGCGAGCCGTTCATGCAATTGCTCTTTAGCGAGACGACCACGCTCGGTGTGCGCGCGTATGAAGTCGAGCGTCGCGCGCTCGCACGTGAGATCACATCGGTCGAGACACGCTACGGCACAATCAGAATCAAGATCGCGCGCCTTGATGGGCGTATTAGCAACGTCACGCCTGAATATGACGACTGTCGCGCCGCCGCTGAACGGAACAATGTGCCGCTGCGCACCGTCGAGGCGGCTGCGCGCACGGAGTTCTTCAAAGTGACGAGTGACAAGTGACGAGTGACAAGTTAAAAATTATT
>JANMAD010000585.1:0-16754 GCA_031359515.1 Acidobacteriota bacterium
CCCGCCCGCTACCGCAGGCGGTACTGACTTAAATTGCTGGGATGGAATACACGCAACCGCAAAGGGCCGCAGAGCTAAACTCTCTGCGGCCCTTTGCGATTAAATCCGCTGCAACATCAAAAACTGCGTTGGAAGAGGTACGACATCTTGATGAAGAAGGTGCGCCCGTTGCGCCGGAAGCCGGGTTCGAGGTCGCCGGTGAACGGGTTGAAGCCGTTGCGGTTCAGATCGTCGTTGTAGCCGACGTAGAAGGATGTGCCGGGATTCGGAGCCCAGCCGAGGAGGAACTGCCCGCGCACGTTGGCGGCGAGCGAGTCGTAATCAATACGCGCCCGCGCGAAGGTGAAGCGGGTAAATTGATAGGTCGAGCGCAGCACATAGATGTTGTCGTCGAAGGCGACGAGACCCGTATCGTAGCGGCGCAGGCGCGACTTGGTGTAGTCGAGCGACATGTTCAGCGCGTTGGTCGGCTTATAAGTGAACGTGGCGTTGAGGTCTAGCCCGCGCCCCGGCCCCGGATCGAGCTTCACGCCCTGCCCGAAGGTGAGCGCCGCCAAACTGACGCGCGGGAACTTGCCGCCGCCGCCGAAGTCGTAATCCAGCGCGCCGTAGTTGAGGTTGGCGAAGAGTTGCGCCGAGTATTTTTTGGAGGGCGTCGTGCCGCCGCCGAAGAAGATGCTCTTGTTGTAGGCGGAGCGCGTGGGCAGACCGAAGAACGCGCCGCCATGCGTCGTCGTGCGTTGCGCGCCAAACTCTTCTTCGTAATCTTTCTCGTAGAAATTATCGAAGCCGAAGCCGACGAACGATTGGCGTTGGAAATTCATGAAGGCGCGCACGCCGGAGTTCCAGCCCTGTATGCGCCCCTGCCAGTCGTACTGAAGCTGGTTCTGACTGCCGATGTTCCAGGAGACGAGCCGCGCTTTCTGTTTCTGATCCGAGTTCCATTCGACGTAGAACTGATCGCTGTTCGTGTTGGTGCGGCGCGTGAAGCCCACGTCGGCGCGGAAGTCGCGCGTGCGCCCGAAGCCGACCGCGTTCATAAACAGATGCCGCCCGGCCTTCTGATATTGCGCGTAGTAGCCCAGCCCGTTGCCCGCACGATAGACCTGCCGGCTGCGGCAGTACGTTAACTCGCGCCCGGACCGCCCTGCGCAGTCGAGGGTCGTATCTAGCTTGGGGTCGCGGAAGTAGCGATGCGAGGTTGTGCCGACGAGGTGGAACGTGAACGTGGTTTGCGGGTCAAGTTTGAAGCGGCCGTCGAGACCGGCGATGGCGTTGTGCTTCTCGTAGAAATTATAAGCGGTCGCGATGATGCCCAGACTATTCTCTTTGCCGTAGTCGCGTTTGAGGCGCAGGACGCCGACGAGCGAATTCTTATCGAGCAAGGGGCGGTTGAACGGATCAAGCCGGCCGTCGCCGGTGATGTTGCCGGGCGCGTTGTCGGAGGCGAGCATGATGCCGAAAGAGTTGCGGCCCGATTTACCGGCGTACTTGATGGCCACGTCCGGGTCAACAATCGTGCGTGTGTGGACGACGTTCAAAGGCAACTGGAAGATGTCCAAGCCTTCGAGGAAGAACGGCCGCTTCTCCTGAAAGAAAATGGGGAAGCGTTGATTGGTCGTGACGACCGTCGCGTCCGCTTCGACCTGTGCGAAGTCCGGGTTGATGGCGAGATTGAGCGTGGAGGTTGGCGTGACGCTGAACTTGGCGGTGAGACCCGGATCGAAGCCAACCGGGTGGTTGACCATCCGACCGGGATCGTGCGGGATAAAATCGTAATGCGGCAGGCGCTCGCCGTTCTCCGAGACCGTGAGACTCGGAATCAATTCCAGCGTGCGCTCGGTCGAGACGCCTTCGAGGCCGGTGATGTGCCCGGCTTGATTGAGCAGCCCGTTCACGTCGCGCGAGATCGGCATCCAAGAGTCTTGCTCGCCGTTCAAGCGTTGGATGATGCGAAAGATTTGCAAGCCCCACTGCTTGTCCTTGCCCGCTTCATAACGCAAAGACTTGAACGGGATCGCGACTTCGACCGTGTAGCCGTCGTCCGTGATGACGCCCTTCGACTCCATCACGATGTCCACGCTGAAGTCCACGTTGACGCCTTCGGTGCGGATGCCGTCCTGCTGTATGCCGAGCGGGTTGAAGCAGAGGACGTAAGCCTTGCGCTGATCGTTGAACGTATCGATCAGCACGCGCACGCTGTCTTCCGCGTTGAGCACATCATCGCGTTTGGCCACGGTGGCGCGCACCTTGCCCGGTTCATCGAAGGCGTGAAACGCGAGATAGAGCGTCTTGGCGTCGTAGCCCATAAAGACTTCGGTCGGCAGCGACGGCTTCGTGTTGTCGCCGGGATTGATCTGATAGAAATCTTTGAACGCGGCAGCCGTCTTCCACGCGGCATCGTCCAACCTGCCGTCGATCACGGGCGGCACTTCAAAGTGCGTGAGGCGGACGGGGTGTGCCTTCTCCGGCGCAAGCGCCAACGCGCCGCGCAGCGCAGGTGTTGGCGCGCCCGTTGTGGCCGCTGTCGGCTTCGCTGTTGCCTCAGTCTTCGCCGGCGCATCGTTCTTGGCCGGCTCGCTCTTCTTCGCCGGATCAGTCACGGCGACGATGGGCGCGACGAGTTGTGTCGTCGGCGACTGCTCAGGCGGCGCGGCGGACGCGGATTGCGCTTGGGTCGGCCCGGCGAGGGCGTTGCAGCAGAGCAGGGCGAACAGGGGAATGAATCTCTTCATAAATTATGACTCGACTATAGGCGTGCAGTTTGGACTGAAACGATCTTCGGCTTGTCGTCTAACAATGTAATGTACGAGGCCGCTTGTCAGGCGGGAATGAAAATGTGACAAGGCACGATGGTAGGTGTCAAGCGGCAAGCGGGGCGTGATAAGCGGCAACGCGGCGGTCGTCGCATCAGCCGGTTAGAAAGTTTTGCCGAGCGACTTTTGCAGTTTGCTGCGATAGCGGCGACTGAGTGTGAGGCGCGTGCCGTCGTGCAGGATGACGATGTACTGGCCGTGGAACATGGGCTGCATCTCGCGTATGCGCTCGATGTTGACGAGCGCGGAGCGGTGGATGCGCAGGAAGCGCGCGGGATCAATTTGCGCTTCGAGACTGCTGATCGGCTCGCGCAATAGATATGCGCTCGCGCCGACGTGCAGGCGGACATAGTTGCCGTAAGCTTCGATCCAATCAACCTCGGAAGTCTTTAAGAAAAAGATGCGCCCGCCTGTTTTAACGACGACGCGCTCAAGCGGCGCATGGCCGCGCGCTGCCTGCGCGCCGAGCAGTGCGGCGGCGGCCGGCTCGTCCGCACCTGCCTCTTCCGCGCGGCGGAATTGCGCTTTGGCGCGGGCGAGCGCTTTGTCGAAGCGTTCCTCGTCGAAGGGCTTCAACAAGTAATCGAGCGCGCAGGCGTCGAAGGCGCGCACGGCATACTGATCGTAGGCGGTCATGAAGATGACGAGCGGGGCGCGTGTGTCGCCGATCTCGTCCAGCACGGCGAAGCCGTCGCGGCCGGGCATCTGCACATCGAGGAACAAGAGGTCGGGCGCATGCTCGTTCGTGGCGGCGACAGCCGCGAAGCCGTCGGCGCATTCGCCCACCAACTCGATCTCTTCGTCGCGCGCAAGCAGATGCCGCACGCGCTCGCGGGCGAACGGCTCGTCGTCAACGATCAAGGCGCGCAGTTTTCTCATCGCTCAAGCGGCAGGTAGCCGATAGTGCCAACGTCCGACGGCAACGTGACCGGCTCATAGCCGTGCGCGTCGGCCGCGTTGTCCGGCAGGGCATGGAAGGGAATGGCGATGGCGACTGCCAGCCCGCCGCCGTTGATGTTCGTGAGCGTGAACGTGTGGCGCGCTCCGTAGAGTTGCGCGAGCCGTGCGCGCGTGTTCGTCAGCCCGACGCCCGCTTGCCCGCACGTTAACCAATCGGGCGGCAGCCCCGTGCCATCGTCCCGCACGGACAGCAGCAGCATGCCTTGCTCGCGCCGCGCGCTGATCTCAATGTGCCCTGCGCCGGGCCGCGCGCTGATGCCGTGCTTGATGGCGTTCTCGACGAGCGGTTGCAAGAGCAGGTTGGGCAGGCGTGCATCCAAACTCTCCGGCTCGATCTCCATGCGCACACTCAGCCGGTCGTGAAAGCGCGTGCGCTCGATCTCCAGATACTTGGCCAGAAACTCCAACTCTTCTTTCAGCGTCACTTCTTCCACGCCATGATTATCGAGCGTGAGCCGGAGCAGATCGCCGAGCCGCGCGACCATGCGATCAGCCGCGCGCGGGTCGCGATGGATCAAGGCGGAGATCGTGTTGAGCGTGTTGAAGAGGAAGTGTGGGTGCAGTTGCATCTTGAGGGCTTGCAACTGTGCGCGGCTAAGCTGCGCTTCGAGCAAGGCGGCCGTGCGCTCGCGCTCCTGATAACGCCGATAGTATTCAACTGCGTGACTGACGCCGACGATGATGAAGTAAGTCAGCAGATTGAGGTGGAATTTTTTAGTGGCCAGATAATAGATCGAAGCGGTGAAGTTCATGTGCTCGTTCGGCGACCACGCCCACGTCGTCTGCTGTTCAGCGGCGGCGTGCAGCACGATGTGGATGAACGAGAAGCCGAGACCGAGCGCGAGGTGGATGGGGATGGTGTGCCGCCGGTTCTGCCGGTCGATATAGAAGCGGCGCGCGAGCAGCAGGATGAAGGGCGTCAAGAGCGCCCATAGTTCCCATTCGGTCAGCGCCCACGTCAGCACTTGCAGCCACGTGACCGGATAGCCGTTCGCCCTATAGCCAACGTACCACTGACCGGCGAACATCAGCCCGACCAATGTGAAACAGCCAAAGATGGAGAGCCAGCCAAGCCAGCGGCGTGCAGACAACATACCAGCGTAATGATAACACCCTAGACTACATGGCTGCGCGCCGATGTGCTGAGCGGCGTGTTTGTCGTGACGAGCGGCGGCTGAGGGATGGAGCACAAGCTATAGGCGCGGCGCTAGACTTTCTCTGCGCGTTGTTCATTTCCGCAAACCCGCCGTCCCAAAAATGGGAAAGTAATTCTGAATCGCCGCGCGAAACTCCGCAAACTGCAAGTGTGTCCTCGTTCGCGCTGGCTGGCACAGTAGTTTCATTAGTGAGCAGGGCCTACCTTCTGAAGTTCTACCTCCGTGTGTGCGCCAAGTCGGAGCGCGGGCCGCGCGGATTCCAACCATAGATAAGGAGTGCGCGAGCCATTCCGCGCCACAAGTTATGATCAGTTTACGCAACGTCGAAAAGTGTTTCGAGCAAGGGCCGGCGAAGACCTACGTGTTGCGCCGGATCGATCTGGACGTGCAGCCGGGCGAGTTCATTTCGATCATGGGGCCATCAGGCGCGGGCAAGTCCACGCTCTTGGCCATTCTCGGCATGTTCGATAGCGCGTGGACGGGCGAGTATTACTTTCTTGATCAACCCGTACATAAGCTCGATAAGAAGAAGCGCAACGAGTTGCACAAGGAGAACATCGGCTTCGTCTTTCAGAGCTATCATCTGCTCGATCATCTGACCGTCTACGAGAATCTCGAAATCCCGCTCTCGTATAAGGACATCAAGAAGTCCGAGCGGCAAGCCATCGTCGCCGATGTATTGGATCGCTTTCACATCGTCGGCAAGAAAGACCTCTTCCCGAATCAACTCTCCGGCGGACAGCAGCAACTCGTCGCCGTCGCCCGCGCCGTCATCACGAACCCGAAACTCCTGCTCGCGGACGAGCCGACCGGCAATCTGCATTCGTCGCAAGGGCGCGAGATCATGGAACTGTTCAAGCGGCTGAATGAAGAGGGCACGACCATCATACAAGTCACACACTCCGAGTTGAACGCGGCTTACGGTCGCCGCATCGTCACGCTCGTAGATGGCTGGATGGAGAAGGAGTGATTGCGGAATGCGAAATGCGGATTGCGGATTAAAAGAACCGTTGAGTAGTTTCTTAAATCCGCATTCCGCATTCCGCAATCGAGTCGTCCCAAATCCGCAATTCGATTGTCCCGCGCCTGCAACCGGAACGGCTGTGAACGATGAAAAAGGCGCGTAAATCGCTGGAAACTATGCTGGCACGGGTTTCGCTCAAGGTGTCCGGGAAGGGAAAGTTATTAGGACTTAGTTAGCAGTGTTCAGTTGCACATAACAGCTAACAGCTAATAGCTAATGGCTAACAGCTTTTCATCATGGTTGATATTCCCCGGAAAAAATCGGCGCGCAAGAAGCAGATACGCATGGCGCTCTATGCGGTGGCGGTGGTCGGCGTGGTCTCGCTCATCACGTTCGGCGTCTCGCGTCTGAAGCCGGCCGCGCCGAGCATCGAGAGCGCGACGATTATTAAAGACACGGTCAAGCGCGGGCAGATGCTCCGACAGGTGCGTGGTTTAGGCTCGCTCGTGCCGGAAGAGACGCGCGTGATCGCCGCCGCGACGCAGGGCCGCGTCGAACGTGTGTTGGTCGAGCCGGGCACGCCCGTGTCGGCCGGCACGGTGTTGGTTGAGTTGAGCAACCCGGAGTTGCAGCAGTCGGCGATTGACACCGAGTACCAGCAGCGCGCGGCTGAAGCGGACATGAACAACGTCAAGGCGCGGCTGGACAGCGAGCGCATGACGCAGCAGTCGGCGACCGCGCAGGTACATGCGGAATACGAACAGGCGAAACTGCAATCCGACACCGACGAGATGCTGGCTAAGGACGGCCTTATCCCCGCGCTCAACTTGAAGCTCTCGCGCGTGCGGGCCGCAGAGTTGGCGGGCCGCTATGCCATCGAGCAGAAGCGGCTGGAAGGCATGTCGAAGTCGGCGCAGGCGCAGGTGGCGTCGCAGCAAGCGCGCATCTCGCAGTTGCAGGCGTTGCTCGCGCTCAAGCGCAGTCAAGTGGCGACGCTCAGCGTGCGCGCGGGCACGGCCGGCGTGCTGCAAGAGAAGTTGGTCGAAGTCGGGCAACAGATTCAACCGGGCACGAACCTCGCGCGCGTGGTCGAGCCGCAACACCTGAAGGCGCAACTCAAGATCGCCGAGACGCAGACCAAAGACATCACCATCGGCCAACGCGCCGACATAGACACACGCAACGGCATCATTCCGGGCCACGTCAGCCGCATCGACCCGTCCGCGCAGAACGGCACGCTCACGGTGGACGTGGCCCTCGACGGCGCATTGCCGCAAGGCGCGCGGCCAGACCTCAGTGTGGACGGCACGATTGAGCTTGAGCGGTTGGATAACGTGCTCTACATCGGCCGCCCCGCCTTCGGGCAATCGGGCGCAACCGTCGGCATGTTCAAGGTCGAAGCGGACGGGCACGAGGCAGCGCGCGTGCAAGTGAAATTCGGCCGCAGTTCCGTCAGCACCGTCGAAATTTTAGATGGCTTGAAGGAAGGCGACACGGTGATCCTCTCGGACACCTCGCAGTGGGATAACTTCGAGCACATTCGTTTGAATTAGCTATTAGCTATTAGCTATTAGCTTCTTTCTGTCGCGTCGCCGGCCATTCGTTGTCGAGCCGGTCTTAACTCAAATTTTTAGCTAACAGCTAACAGCTAACAGCTAACAGCTAATAGCTAACTGCTCAGGAGAAACTTATGGCTGCAACTGTCCAACCCCTGCTTCGCCTCGAAGACGTGAAGAAGGTCTTTTACACCGACGAGGTGGAGACGCACGCGCTGGCGGGCACACATTTGAACGTCGCCCCCGGCGAGTACATCTCGATCACGGGCCCGTCGGGCTGCGGCAAGTCTACGCTGCTCTCGATCATCGGCCTCTTAGACACGCCGACCGACGGCAAATACTGGCTCAACAATCAGCCCGTCTCCGAACTCTCGGCCAGCGAGCGGGCGCGCATACGCAACCGCGAAGTCGGTTTCATCTTCCAGAGTTTCAACCTCATCGGCGATCTGAACGTCTACGAGAACGTCGAACTGCCTTTGACCTATCGCGGCCTAAGTTCCGCCGAACGCAAGGAGCGTGTAACGGCTGCGCTTGAGCGCGTCGGCATGGCGCATCGCGCGAAGCATCTGCCGAGCCAACTCTCCGGTGGTCAACAGCAGCGCGTCGCGGTCGCCCGCGCAGTCGCCGGTCAACCATTGATCCTGCTCGCCGACGAGCCGACCGGCAACCTCGACTCGAAGAACGGCGAGGCCGTGATGGACTTGTTGCGCGAACTGCATCAGGGCGGCGCGACGATCTGCATGGTCACGCACGACCCGCGCTATGCGCGCTTCGCCGACCGCGCGATCCACTTGTTCGACGGGCGCGTCGTCAAAGAAGAGATCGGCAGCATCGTCACAACGGAGGAGGCGGCAGAGGTCGCATAAATCATGTCAACCCTGTGGCAGGACATACGCTACGGCTGGCGCATGTTGTGGAAGTCGCCCGGCTTCACGCTCGTGGCCCTGCTGACGGTCGCGCTCGGCATCGGCGCGAACACCGCGCTCTTCAGCGTCGTGAACGCCGTGCTGCTGCGCCCGCTCCCGTTCGCGCAACCGGCCGCGCTCGTCAACCTCTGGGGCACAGACCCGCAAGCCGATTCGACCAGAGATAGCGTCTCATATCTCACCTTCGCCGACTGGCGCGAGCAGAATCACGTCTTCACGAGCGTTGCGGCCTACAGCAACACGTTCGCCACGCTCACCGGCCACGACGCGCCCGAAGCGCTCGACGGCCTGCTCGCCGCGCCCGAACTTTTTCAGACCCTCGCCGTGCAGCCCGTCGCCGGCCGCGCCTACACCGCGCAGGACGCGCAGACGGGCGACGCCCCCGTCGTCATCAGTTACGAACTATGGCAGCGACGCTTCGGCGGTCGTGCCGACATCGCCGGTCAACCGATCACGCTTGATGGTTTGCCCCGCACGATCCTCGGCGTGCTGCCCGCGCGCTTCACCTTTCCGCTCGACGCCAGCAGCCCTAAAGATTTCTGGCGGCCGCTTGATCCAAACGAGTTGATGAACACCAAGCGCGGTGCCAGCTATCTCAACGTGATCGCGCGGCTCAAACCCGGCGTCACCATGCAGCAAGCGCAGGCCGAGATGGACACTATTGCCGGCCGCCTCGCCGCGCAATACCCGGAACAGAACGCCGGGCACGGCGTACAGCTCATCTCGACTTACGAAGAGACAGTCGGCGGCGTCCGCCCGGCACTGCTCGTGCTGCTCGGCGCGGTCGGCTTCGTGCTGCTCATTGCCTGCGCCAACGTGGCCAATCTGTTACTCGCCCGCGCGACGCGACGGCAGCGCGAGTTCGCCGTCCGCACCGCGCTCGGCGCATCGCGTTGGCGTGTGGTGCGGCAACTATTGACGGAAAGTTTGTTGCTCTCGTGCATGGGCGGCGTGATTGGTTTGTTGCTCGCGTTGTGGGGCGTGGACGCGCTCGCGGGCGTGCTGCCGGAGGACGTGCCGCGCGTGCGCGAGATCGCGCTCGACGGACGCGTGCTGGTCTTCACGCTCGTCGTTGCCGTCGTGACCGGCCTCGTCTTCGGTCTCGCGCCTGCGTTCGCCGCCGCGCGGCTCGACGTGAATGAAGCGTTGAAAGAAAGCGGGCGCGGCGCGGGCGGCGGCTGGCGGCGCAATCGTCTGCGCAGCTTTCTCGTCGTCGCGGAGATCGGGCTGTCGCTCGTGTTGCTCGTCGGCGCGGGGCTGCTCTTGAAGAGTTTCGTTCGACTGCGCGCGATCAATCCCGGCTTCGATGCGGACGGCGTGTTGACGCTGAGCGTCGCGCTGCCCGAAGCCACCTATGCGACGCCCGCAGCGCAGGCGAACTTCTTCCAACAGTTGCTCGCGCGTATGGCCGCCGCGCCCGGTGTCGAAGCGAGCGCGGGTGTTTTCCCGTTGCCGTTCTCCGGCGACAACGCGCGGGCGAATTTCGAGATCGCAGGCCAGCCGGCCGCGAGCGCAGGCGAAACGCCGAACGCGCTCTCTTATATCATCACGCCCGACTATCTACGCGCGCTACGCATTCCAGTGCGCAACGGGCGCGCGTTCACCGAGCGCGATACGGCCACTGCACCGCGCGTCGTGCTGATCAATGAGACCTTTGCGCGCCGCTTCTTCGCGGGCGCAGACCCCATCGGCCGGCGCTTAACTGTCGCCTCCTTCGCCGATCTAACCAAGCCCGCGACGTGCGAGATCGTCGGCATCGTCGGCGACGTAAAGCACAACGGCCTCGATGATGAATCGGAAGCCGAATGCTATCTGCCGTACCAGCAGGCAACGATCTCTTTCCTATCGCTCGTCGTGCGCAGCAAGCAGGGCAACCCGACCGCGCTCGTCGCGGGTGCGCGCGAAGCAGTCGCGCAACTCGACAAGGATTTGCCCATCACCGACATCAAGCCGATGAATGAATGGCTGGCCGCGTCAATCGCGCCGCGCCGGTTCAATCTGCTGTTGCTCGGCGCGTTCGGCCTGCTCGCGTTCTGTCTGGCAACGGTCGGCATCTACGGCGTGATGAGTTATGTGGTCGCACAACGCACGCACGAACTCGGCATCCGCCTCGCGCTCGGTGCGCAGCCGCGCGACGTGCTGCGTCTCGTCGTCGGACAAGGTCTGCTGTTGTCTTTCCTCGGCGTGGCCGCCGGTCTGCTCGGCGCGCTGGCGTTGACGCGCGTGCTGGCGAGTCTGCTGTTCGGCGTGACCGCCACCGACCCGCTCGTCTTCGCGGGCACGGCGTTGCTGCTCATGCTGGTCGCGCTCGTCGCGTGCTACATCCCTGCGCGCCGCGCCACGAAAGTCGATCCGCTGATCGCGCTGAGACACGAATGAGGGGGATTGCGGAATGCGGATTTTGGATTGCGGACTAAAGAAATCAAACGATGGTTCTTTCAATCCGCATTCCGCAATCCGAAATCCGCAATTGAAGGGGATTTGATGGGCACACTTTTACAAGACCTGCGTTACGGGCTGCGCACGCTGCGCAAGCAACCCGGCTTCACGGCCGTTGCGATCCTCGCGCTGGCGTTGGGGATCGGCGCGAACACGACCATCTTCAGCGCGGTCAATGCGCTGCTGTTGCGCCCCTTCTCGTTCCCGCAGATGGAGCGGCTCGTGGTGGTCTGGGAGTCGCGCGCCGAGAGCGGCGATCAACGCGACGGCTTCGCGCTCGCCAACTTCCGCGACGTGCGCGAGCGCACCACGTCGCTTGAGTCGGCCGCGGCCTATACGGGCTGGTCTGCGAACCTGAGCGAAGGCGAGCAACCGGAGCGCATCGAAGGCACAATCGTGTCGCCGCAATTCTTCGACGTGCTGAAAGAACGGCCCGCGCTCGGCCGCACGTTCCGGCCGGAAGAAGACAAGGCGGGCAGCGATCCTGTCGTCATCATCAGCGACGGTCTCTGGCGCAGACGCTTCAACGCGGACGCCGGTATCGTCGGCCGCGTCGTGCGGATCAACGAGCGCAGTTTTACCGTCGTCGGCGTCATGCCGCCGAACTTCGACTTCCCGCAGGGCGGCATAGAGTTGTGGTCGCCGCTCATCGTCACGCCCGAAGACGCGGTGAATCGCAACGGGCATTTCCTCCAAGTTATCGCGCGCTTAAAACCGGGCGCGACGGCCGCCGCCGCGCAGAGCGAACTAGCCACACTCGCGCAGCAACTGGCGCGGCAATACCCGGACACGAACACGAGCCGCAACTTCCGCGTCGGCGACTTTCTCGCTTACTACGTGCGCGGCCCGCGCCTCACGCTGCTCATCGCGCTCGGCGCGGCCATGTTCGTGTTGCTCATCGCGTGCGCCAACGTCGCCAACCTGCAACTGATGCGCGGCGCGGCGCGACAGAAAGAGATCGCGGTGCGGCTCGCGCTCGGCGCGTCGCGCTGGCGCATCGTGCGGCAGTTGTTGACGGAGAGCGTGTTGCTTGCGCTCGTTGGCGGCTTGGTTGGTCTGTTGCTGTCGGTGTGGGCGGTGGACGCGATGGCGGCGGGGATGCCCGCGAACTTCGCACGCTACGTCAGCGGCTGGCGCAACTTCGGCATCGACTGGCGCGTGTTCGCCTTCACGCTCGGTGTCTCGCTCTTGACGGGCGTCGTCTTCGGTCTCATGCCCGCACTGCTAGCCACGAAAACGAATCTCAACGAGGCGTTGAAAGAAGGCGGACGCACGGCCGGCGATGGCGGGCGCACACGTGCGCGCAGCTTGCTCGTCGTTGCGGAAGTTGCGTTGTCGCTCATCTTGCTCGCGGGCGCGGGGCTGATGGTGCGCAGCTTCATGCACATGCTCGACGTGCGGCCCGGCTTCGACGCGCGCAACGTGCTGGCGTTGGAACTCTCTCTGCCCTATCGCAAGTACAAAGACCAACCTGAGATCGCGCAGTTCTACACGCAACTGCTCAAGCGCGTCGAGACCGTGCCCGGCGTGACCAGCGTCGCGCTCATTAACGTGCCGCCGCTCAGCCTGAACGACGACAGCACGTTCTTCAACGTCGAAGGGCAGCCGGTTGTGCGCGGTACTTCGCCGATAGCGGACTATCGCGTTGTCACGCCGGGCCTGCTCGACACGCTCGGCATCCCCTTGCGCAAAGGGCGCAACTTCGACGAGCACGACACGCGGGACGCGCCGCCCGTCGTCATGATCAGCGAGCGACTTGCGCGTCGCTTCTACTCAGACAAAGAGCCGTTGGGTCAGCACATCATGTTCGGCGATCAAGCATGCGAGATCGTCGGCGTCGTGGGCGACGTGCGCTACAAGAGTTTCGTCAGCGAAGTCAACGACGAACGGCTGCGCCCGGCTATCTACGTGCCACACGCGCAACATGCTTACCGTCAAGTGTCGCTCGTCGTGCGCGCAGCCGGCGGCGACCCGGCCGCGTTGACCGCCGCCGTGCGCCAAGAAGTGAGCGCGCTCGACAAAGATCAGCCCGTCTATAACGTCCGCACGATGCCGCAAATCTTCCTCGAAGCGATGGCTCCGCAACGCTTGTCGGCGTTCATGTTTGCGGGCTTCGCGCTCGTCGCGCTGCTGCTCGCGGCGGTTGGCCTCTACGCCGTCGTCGCCTACTCGGTGGCATTGCGCACGCACGAGATCGGCGTGCGCATGGCCCTCGGCGCACAGCCGCGCGACGTATTCAAGTTGATCATCGGCCACGGGCTGACGCTCATCAGCAGCGGCATCGGTCTCGGCCTCTTGGGCGCGTTCGCCGTCACGCGCGCGATGGCGAGTCTGCTCTACGGCGTCAGCGCGACGGACTTCGGCACGATCGCCGGCATCTCGCTCTTGCTCGGCGCGGTCGCCTTGCTGGCCTGCTACGTGCCCGCGCGCCGCGCGACGAAAGTCGATCCGATGGTCGCGCTACGTTACGAATGATTGCGGATTGAAGAAATCATGCAACGGGTCTTTTAATCCGCACTCCGCAATCCGAATTCCGCAATCGAAAGGGTTTGACGATGGGCACGCTCTTGCAAGACCTGCGCTACGGCGCGCGGATGTTGAGCCGGACGCCAAGCTTCACGGCCATCGCCGTGTTGTCGCTAGCCCTTGGCATCGGCGCGAACACGGCCCTGTTCAGTGTGATTGATGCGGTGCTGTTGAAGCAGCTGCCGGTGCCAGAGCCGGAGCGATTGGTGCTGTTCAAGTCGTTGGCCGGCCCGAATTTCAAGCCCGGTAATTACCACGGCAACGCCCGCCGCGAAGAGTCGGGGCTGATGGGCCGGACATCTTTCCCGTATCAAACTTACGCGCGCTTCCGTGCGCAGCCGAGTGATGTGCTGGCGGACGTGTTTGCATTCGGTAGCATCAGTCTGAACGTGAACGCGGACGGGCGCGCGGATGTTGCTAACGGGCAGGTCGTGTCGGGCAACTACTACGCGGGCTTGGGTGTGCCCGCGCTCGTCGGGCGCACGTTCACCGACGGCGACGACCGGGCCGCTGCTCCGCCCGTCGCCGTGCTCAGTCATCGCTACTGGCAGCAACGATTCAATAGCGACCCGCTCGTCGTGGGCCGGCAGATCAATCTGAACAACGTCGCATTCACGGTCATCGGTGTTACCCCGGCCGGCTTCGACGGGGCGATGCAGGTCGGTTCGACGGCCGACGTTTCGATCCCGATTGCGTGGGAGCCGCAGGTCGTCACCGAACGCTCGGATATGGCCGGCGCAGGCACGTGGTGGTTGCGCTTGATGGGCCGCTTACAGTCCGGCGCGACGGCGGAACAGGCGCAGGCGAGTCTGGCCGGCGTCTTTCAACAGTCCGTTCTCGAACAACGGGCCGCGCGGACAGCGTTAGCGCAGGCGGAAAGGGGCAAGCCCATCCCGGCGCTCAACCCGAATGACTATCCGCGGCTTGCCGTTGAGTCCGGCAGTCGCGGCGAGATGAACACGCGGCAGTTCTATCGTCGCCCGCTTTACCTGTTGCTCGGCGTGGTCGGGCTTGTGCTGCTGATTGCGTGCGCCAACGTGGCGAATCTGCTGTTAGCGCGGGCGGCGGCGCGGCAGAAAGAGATCGCGGTGCGGCTTGCGTTGGGCGCGAGTCGCTGGCGTTTGATCCGGCAACTGCTAACGGAGAGCGTGTTGTTGGCCGGCGTGGGCGGCGCGCTCGGCGTGCTGCTTGCCTTTTGGATCAAGGACGGCTTGTTGGTGGCGAGCGACTGGAGCGGGCGCACGAGTGTGCTTGATCCGCAACTCGATCTGCGCGTGCTTGGCTTCACGCTCGCCTTGTCGCTCGTGACCGGCATCGGCTTCGGCCTCGTGCCTGCCTTGCGCGTGACGCGCGTTGACCTGACGCCCGCGCTCAAAGACAGCGGCAGAAGTTCGAGCCTCGCTTCGCGCTCGTGGTTGAGTAAAGCACTCGTCGTGGCGCAGGTCGCTATGTCGCTATTGCTGCTCGTGGGCGCGGGGTTGTTCGTGCGCACGCTCGTCAACCTCGAACGAGTCGAGACAGGCTTCAACGCGCGCAACCTGCTGCTGTTCAGCGTTGAGCCGAACTTGATCGGATATAAGCAAGAGCGGCTGATGAATCTGTACCAACAGATGGCAGAGCGCATCGAAACTGTGCCCGGCGTGCGCTCCGTCACGTTCTCGCGCATGACGCTGCTCGCACAGGGGGAGAGCGACCGCGACGTTTATCTGGCCGGGGCGCAGGCGGCGGCCGACGGCAAGGTTGCGCCGAACGGCAACGTCTATCTGCATCAAGTGCGCGAAAATTTTTTGCCGGCGATGGAGATTCCACTGCTCGCCGGTCGTAGCCTGACGGCGCAAGACGACGCGCACGCGCCCAAGGTGGCCGTCGTGAATCAAGCGTTCGTGCGGCGGTTCAGTCCCAACGAAAATCCAATTGGTAAACGTTTCGGTTTCGACCCAGAGACAACCGGCGAAGTCGAGATCGTCGGCGTCGCGGCCGATGCAAAGTACACGAGCCAGCGCGATGAGATTCCGCCGACCACTTACCTGCCTTGGTTGCAAGAGGTGAGCGCGCTCGGCTCCGTGACCTTCGAGGTGCGCACGGCGGGCGAGCCGAACGCTGCCGTCAGCGCCATCCGCCAAGCGGTGCGCGACGTGGACGGCAACCTACCGCTCAAGGACATCAAGACGCAGATCGAGCAAGCTGACGAGACACTCGCCATGGAGCGGCTATTCGCCAAACTGTTTAGCCTGTTCGGCCTGCTGGCGCAACAGCTCGCGTGCATCGGGTTGTACGGCGTGCTGGCGTGGTCTGTGGCGCAACGCACGCGCGAGATCGGCATTCGCATGGCCTTGGGCGCGAGTCGCACCGACGTGCTGAAAATGATCTTCCGGCAGGGCCTGACGTTGACGCTGCTCGGCATCGCGCTCGGACTGGCCAGCGCGTATGCGTTGACCAAATATCTGGAGAGCATGACGCGCATGTTGTACGGCGTGCAGCCGGCCGACCCGCTCACGTTCGGCGTGACTGCGGCGTTGTTACTGCTGATCGCGCTCATCGCTTGTTACATCCCGGCACGACGCGCAACGAAAGTCGATCCAATGGTGGCGCTCAGATACGAATGAAAGGATGAAGGATAAAGGATGAAGGATGAGTAATTGAATCAATCAGCATCGAATAGTTTTTCATCCATCATCCATCATCCTTTCCTAAAACCGGAGGTCTTGTTCGATGAACACACTGTGGCAGGACGCGCGTTATGGCTTGCGCTTGCTGTGGAAGCAGCCGGGTTTCACGGTGGTGGCGGTGCTGTCGCTCGCTATCGGCATCGGCGCGAATACCACCATCTTCAGCGTGGTGAACGCCGTGCTGTTACGCCCGCTGCCCGGCATCGCGCAGCCCGCGCGTCTCGTGGACGTACACGCGACGGAAGCGAACGGCAGTAGCTATCACACCTTCTCTTATCCAGACTACGCCTACTACCGCGAGCAAAACAAGACGCTCGCCGGCCTGACGGCCTATAGCGGCATTCCGCTGAGCTTGAATGCCGGCACGCAGCCCGAACGCCTGTTCGGTCTGATCGTCTCCGGTAACTATTTCGACGTGCTCGGCACGAAACCGCTGCAAGGTCGTTTCTTCCTGCCCGAAGAAGATCAGACGCCGGGCACACATCCAGTCGCGGTCGTCAGCGCGGGCTTGTGGCGGCAGCGTTTCGGCGCAGACCCGGCGCTTGTCGGCAAACCGATCACGCTCAATGGGCACGCCTTCACCGTCGTCGGCGTCGCGCCCGAAGGTTTCCGGGGCACGTGGGTGGGCTTAACGCCGGACGTGTGGGTGCCGTTGATGATGCAGGCTGAGACGCGGCCGGGCGGGCAGTTGTTGAGCCGCCAAGCGCGCTGGCTGCAAGTCACCGGCCGGCTCAAAGACGG
>JANMAD010000606.1:0-7857 GCA_031359515.1 Acidobacteriota bacterium
CTAATCTTCTGAGTGTGCAGCTTCATCGAGTGCCGCGCCGAGTCTTGCGAGTCCTGCGGTGAGCATGGCTGTGTCGCAGCCGATGCCGATGCGAAAGTTTGTGGGGGCGTCGAAGAAGCGACCGGGCACGACCGTCGTCTCATGTTTATCGCGCAGCAACGCGCACAGACGTTCCACGTCGCCTTCCCGCCAGCGCGGGAAGGCGACTGTGCCATGTGCGGGCGGTGGGCAAACGAGATCAGTGCGGGCGGCGAGAAAAGCGTTAAGCAAACTTCGGTTTGTCTCAAGCAGAGCGCGCACGCGCGCGGTAATGTTGGGGAGTTGCGCGAGCGCGATGCAACTCAAACGCTCGGCCGGGTGCGCCGGGATCACGCCGATCAGATCGTTGAGTCGCCAAAGCCGAGCGGCCAGCGTCGGCTCTGCAAGTATCCAGCCGCAGCGCAAGCCGCTCAAGCCATACACTTTGGTCAAACTGTTGGTGCTGATGAACTGCGGGCCGAGATGAAAGGCAGAAGATGGCGCATGTTCGAACAGCGCGTCCAAATAGACTTCATCCACTAGCACGTGCGCACCTACGCACCGTGCGCTCTCGCCGATGGCGCGCAACGTCGGCTCATCGGTGTATGTGCTGGTCGGGTTATGCAAATTCGTCAGGACGATGAGGCGTGTGCGCGAGGTAATCCGGCGAGCCAAGTCCTCCGGTTCAATGAGATAATCGTTGGCGGGCGTGCGGGCGAAGCGCAGCACCGATGCGCCCAAATATTCGGCGGTCGAGACGAGCAACTCGTAAGCCGGCTGTTCGATCAACACTTCATCGCCCGGGCGCAGCAGGGCAGACATCACCAGGTGATTCGCCCCACTCGTGCCCGTCGCGGCGACCACGCAATCGGGCGTGACCCCACACTTGGCGGCGATAGCCTGTTGCAGCGGCTCATAACCATAGAGGCTCGGCCCGCTCAGTTCTAAATCCGCCAGGCGCACGTCGAGCGCGGCGAGGTGATAATTGACGAGTCCGCTGGATGCGAGATTATAGCGTGCCTGCGACTGTGTCTTGGCCCAGCGCATGTACGCGGAACTCTCCACGCGCGTCTGCCCGCTCATCTGCCTCGTCGCCTCCGCCAGAAAAAATAGACCGGCCAGCCTGCCATCATCACGACAAGTCCGATCACGCCATTCATCGTATCCTTATAAAGTGTACTCAGTACGATCAACCAGCAGGCGGCGATGAAGCAGAGCGTCGTCACGGGATGTCCGGGCACTTTGAATTCATAGGCAGCGGGCACATTTGTTTCAGTCGTGCGCAACGGCGTAGTCGTTTCGAGTGGGTTAACAGAAGTGCCATCTATTGGACTGACGTGCAACCGTGCGCGCTTGCGCAGGACGAACAATGCCGCGCCGGTCAGACCGAACCAGATGAAATCAACCGAGACGACGTAGTTGAGAATCTGTTCATAACGGCCGGAGATGGCGATGACGATAGCGCATGCGCCCTGTAGGGCAATCGCCACGGCGGGCACGCGCGTGCGCGGATGCAGGCGCGCGACCGCGCGAAAGAACAGCCCATCGGCGGCCATGGCGAAATAGACGCGCGGCGCGGTCAGCATCCCTTGACTGAGAAAGCCAAGCGTTGAGACCGCAATGCCGCAGGCGATCAACGCGGCCCCGCGTTCGCCTAAGGCGAGCCGCATCACGGCCGATGCCGGCGTCGTCGTCTGCGCAAGTCCCAGCGCGCCCAACGCACGCACGCAGACGAAACTCACGCCCACGTAGAGCGCCACAACCCCCAGCACACCGACGAGCAACCCGCGCGCAAGATCGCGGCGTGGATCGCGCATCTCGCCGGCCACGAAGCTGGCCGTCTGCCAGCCGCCGTATGCGAACATCACCGGGGTCAACGCCGCGCCCATTGCTGTGAGTAAAGAGAGCGAGACGGGGCGATCAAGCGCGGGTTGGAGCAATGGTTGCGCCGGCTTGATGAACAACAGCCCGCAGCCGACGAGCAGCACGATGGCCAGAATCTTAACGAGCATCAGTACGCTCTGCACGTTGCTGCCGACGCGCACACCGAAGCAATTGATAATCGTCAAGAGCGCGAGCGCAGCGGCGGCCACATAGCTGTCAGCTAGGGACGTATTTGTCAATTCGCGAAAGTAACGCGCGAAGGTGACGGCGACTGCGGCCATGCCGCCCGTCTGGGTGACGAGCAAGAGCGCCCAGCCATAGATGAACGCGATTGATGGATGGAAAGCCTCGCGTAGATAGACATATTGCCCACCCGTGCTAGGTAGGCGGGCCGCCAACTCCGCGTAGATGAATGCGCCCACTACAGCAATCGCGCCGCCTAACAGCCACGCGCCTAAGATTAAGAGCGGCGTGTGCAATTGCTGCGCGACCACGTAGGGATTGATAAAAATGCCCGCGCCGACGATGCCGCCCATAACGATCATCGTGGCATCGAACACGCCTAACTGCCGCGCCAGATGGGGGCGGGTGGCAGGCTCTTTATGTGTGCGCATACCGATTAAGAATGTCCCTCTGTTGAGCGCAGATATAACACAGAGGGCACAGTGGAAGCACAGTGGCCACGAAGGAGAACGCTGTGGCCTTTGTGTCTTCTCTGCTCCCTCTGTGTTGAGAAAGTCCGCGGGCCAAACTCAACAGACGTTAATGCGCGGCGCTCGTCAGTTGCCCTGCACCTTCGCGGTGAAGACTTCTTCCATCGCGAGGCTGCGACTACACCCACTGATGCTGTCGAGTTGCCGCCGGCTGTCCGTCCAGACCGGGTAGGCGAACCCGCCGTATGAGACTAGCCCCTCGTAGTCGCCCTGCTGGTTGCCGTAGTTGATGCCGTCGCAGGGAAATAAACCGTTGCAATCATGCTCATTGGACATAGTGTTGGTGACACGCACGTTCGCAAGCCACGTTGCGCCGCCATCCTTCGACTGCGCTAGATAAATGTCCGTGCCATAACGGAAACCCGTCCAGTCGTTGCGCGTGTCATAGAACGAGACATACACATCGCCGTTCGTCGGATCGACCGACATCCAGTGGTTGAAGCGATCCACGATGCCTATTTGATCCGTGACCGGCGCAGCGTGCGACCACGTGTCGCCCTTGTCATCCGAATAAGCGATGAAAATATCGGTCGAGCCGGCGGCGGTGCGATCCATCCATGAACAGTAGATGCGCCCACGATGTGGGCCGGTCGAGCGATCAACGTCGAGCGTCGGATAGACGAGCGCGCCGCGAAAAGATTCGGCTGGGATGGCGATGTCAAAGGGTAGCGTCTTTGTGGAGACCACGCGCTGCGTGTCCCACGTCTGCCCGCCACTGAATGAGCGGTTGAATGCGATGGTGTTGGCGCTGTAGTCGTTCCATGCGACGTAGAGTGTGCCGTCGGGGCCGACCGCGGGCGATGCGCCGATGGCACGGCCCTGTCCTTGCGGATTATCTGCGCGTGTCGTCGTGAACGACGCGCCGTGATCGCGCGAGGTGGCGACGCGCACGCCGCCGCTCGTCGAGCCGCCTGTGGCTGCGTCCCACGCGATGTAGACGTTATCGTGGTAACGACTCGTGCTGTTCATGTCAGTCGTGATCATCGGCTTGTCGTTGAAATGATTACTGCCGCCTTCATAGGAGAAGAAGGTGACTGCCGGATAGGTTTTGCCGCCATCGGTCGAGCGCGCAACGGCCATCTCCGTGCCATTGACGCCTGAGCCGTTGCCGAAGAAGACGACGATGTAGCCGTAGAAAAGATTGCCCCGCGTGTCGAACGCAAGCGTCGGATCGGAGCCGAAGTTGTAGCTGTTCGTGCCCTGCGCCGGTGGTAGCGGCAGATCAACGCCGCCCCATGTGCCGCTCTTCGTCGCGTAGTAGCCACGCATCGGCAGGCGAAAAATTTCGTTCGAGCCGGCGGCGAGTTGGCGCGTGCTCGCAGGGTTGAGCGTGATGTACGTTTCGCTCTGGGGGCCGCATTCGTTCGACACGTCTATGTTATTGCCGAAGCTGAGCGAGGTGGTCGCGCCGCTGTCACCAAGTGGCGCGTTGTTTTTCATATATTGATACTTGTCCCACCAAGTCGGGTTGTTCTGATTGTTGCTCTGCGCAAACGCGGGGGCAGCGATTATCGAGCAGATAAGCGTGAGCGCTGTGCTGAATCTGAGTAGGGCGCGCATGGTGTTGCTCCTTTAACTGTGGGGTATGTAACGGTTGACTGACCGGCGGACGTTTTGACCGGGCGGGCATGCCCGATTGCGAGCGCGGATCAGAGGAAGTGCAAAGCATAAATAGGCCAATTCGCGCCGGTAGTCAATGTCAACCGGGTGGCTGTGGACAGTGGGCGGCAATGGCCCTTATGCTTGTCCCGGCACTTGCGAGCAAGCGCGTGCGGAGGGTAACAGTTTGTATTCGGCGCAAATCACACGGGCCCACCCGACCTGTCTCATCCTGTTAGTTGATCAATCACGCTCGATGGCGGACGCGCTGCCGGGCGATGCAGGCATACGCAAGGCAGACTTCGTCGCCGATGTGGTCAATCACACGCTCCACGATCTGGTCATACGTTGCACCAAGACCGAAGAGGTGCGCAACTACTACTACGTCTCGGTGATCGGTTACGGGCGCACTGTCGGCAGCACGCTTACCGGTCTCTTAGCGGATCGCGCGAGCGCGCCGATTGCCGAGATAGCTGAGTACCCGATCAGGATCGAGACGCGGCTCAAGCGCGTGCCCGACGGCGCAGGCGGCATCGTCGAAATGCCCGTGCGCTTTCCCGTCTGGCTCTACCCCGTCGCGGACGGCGGCACGCCGATGTGTCAAGCCTTCGCCCGCGCCAAAACGATTCTCGCCCAATGGCTGACGGAGCATCCGCGCGGCTTCCCGCCGACCGTGCTGCATCTGACCGACGGTGAATCGGGCGACGGCGATCCGACGGCCATCGGGCAAGAGATCATGTCGCTCGCGACTGACGATGGGCAGGTGCTGCTGTTCAACTGTCACGTCTCTTCACGGCGCGGGCCGAAGATTGAATACCCGGCCAACGACTGGTCGTTGCCTGACGGGTTTGCGCGCACGCTCTATGACATCTCTAGCCCGTTGCCGGATAACTTTTTGGCCGCCGCCAAACAACTCGGCGTGACCGCAGAGACAAGCGCACGCGGCTTCATCTTCAACGCCGATCCGTCGTCGGTCGTGCAGTTCTATGAGATCGGCACGAGTCTCACAGGCATGACACCGCACATTTGGATGGATAGTTAAATTTACTGCTAACTGCCCCTTGCTCCGCAACACATCCGTCATGCCTACGTCAATGCGGCAACTCAAAATCCAGCAATGCTTGCTACCTAAAGCCGGCGCACAGTCTGCGGAATGTGAAGATGCTATCGGCGTCAATCTGGCGGCGGCGCGTTGCGCCGTGGCCGACGGCGCGACGGAAGCGTTTGACGCGCGCAACTGGGCGCAGTTGCTCGCTGACGGGTGGGTCGCGGCGGAGTCACCCGTCTTAACGCGCGAGTCATTCGGCGTGTGGGTCGCGGAGCAGGGAATCGTTCTACATGAGTCTTGGCAAGGGCGGACGCTCTCGTGGTATGCCGAAGAAAAGGCGCGGCGCGGATCGTTCGCGGCCTTCGTCGGAGTGCAGTTTGACCTCAGCGCAGACGTGGCGCATTGGACTGCGCTCGCGCTCGGCGACTCTTGTTTGCTACAACAGCGCAACGGCGCGCTCTGCTGCGCATTCCCCATCGCCGATTATCAACAATTCACTTCCACGCCGGTGCTAGTCCCTTCGCGGGGCCAGTTGCACGCGAACGCATTTGCGCAAGCGCGCGTCGAGTGCGGCACGTTCGAGCCTGAAGACGTGATCTGGTTATTGAGCGATGCGACCGCTGAATGGTTCCTTAAACGCGCGCGTGAGCACGACCCATTACTCGCACAACTGGACAGCTTGCTTATTGCCGACCGCGCCGCAGAATTGGCCGCACTCTTTGAGCAGGAACGCCGTGCGCGTAGAATTAAAGATGACGACGTGGCCATCGTGCGCGTGAGTTTAGACCTAAGCTGACAGTCGCGCATCGAAGCAGTTGCATGCAAAGTAACGCACATATCTCCTGGCCTTCAGCGCGGCTTTTTACGGAAGCCATTCAATGCCCCTCCGTCTGCTTCGCCCATGCGGAGTTGCGCGACACGATCCCGGCGGTTGATCGGCTCGGTATGCCGCTCGTTACGTCGGGGCAATTCGCCTACGTGTATAAGCTGAGATCGCCGCATGGGATCTATGCTGCGCGCTGTTTCCGCGGCCATCTCGGTGACCGCGCACGGCGCTACCAATTGATTAACGAGCATCTGCAAACGAATTTCGTCCCGGTCTTCGTCAAATTCGCTTTCGACGCGCAGGGCATACTCGTCTCCGGGCGCAGGTATCCGCTGCTCGTGATGGAATGGCTCGAAGGCCCGACGCTCGACGTTTATCTGGATGAGGTGGTGGGGCGGCGAGACGTGTTGCTGCACCTTGCGGATGAGTGGGTGCGCCTGCTGGCCACCTTGCGCGCGGCCGGTGTAGCGCACGGCGATCTGCAACACGGCAACATCATCGTCGAGCATGGTCAGTTCCGGCTCGTAGATTTCGACGGTTTGTTCGTGCCGGCCATGACGGGTTGGTCTGCGAGCGAAGTAGGGCATCAGCATTACCAACACCCACAACGCACTGCGCGCTGCTTCAACGCTGACCTCGATAATTTTTCAGGTCTCGTCATCTATCTCTCGCTCATCGCGCTGGCTGCGCGGCCCGAACTATGGCGTGAGCATCATGACGAGAATCTGCTCTTCACGAAAGATGATTTCCTCGCGCCTGAGCGGTCGCGCCTGCTCGCGCAAATCAAAGAGATCGGCGGCGAACATCGTGAGCTAGCCGAGTTGTTAGAGACTTGCGCGCGAGGCGCGCCGGAAGCTGTGCCGAGTTTGCTTGACCTGAAAAGCGCAAACGTTGAACTGAAACTCCCGGCTTGGCTGGCCGCGCCGGCTGACGCGGACATGATCAGCCCGACGCGGGAAGCACCACCTCCCGCGGCCCTGCGTGCGCCGGTCTGGGTGCGCAGACAACCGCAGACCGGCTCGCGTGTGCCTTCGACACCCGGCTCGGTTGCAGTGCAGAGTGTGTTCAGTGGGCCTGCACCGCTCGTCGCGCCATCCGCGGGCGCGCTCCAGTCAAACGATCTGTATGGATTAGGGCAGAAAGCGATCAGACATGCGCGCACGTTTGCCCGCGAGCGCAAGTCTTTTTTCTGGTGGTATATCGGTCTCTACAATCTACTCTACCTGCTGGGCATGCCCTTCGGCACGGCGTTGATATTCACCGTGCTACTGCTCGTGGGCATCTGCCTCATCTATGGCGTGTTGCGTGCGATACGCGAGCCGCAACCCACGCTGCTCAATTCCGACGCAGCGACGGCGGCGCTGCCTTACGTCGCCAACGCGCCACTGTGGAGTCTGCAATGGTCCCCGTCACCAACAACTGTCATGCCGGTGCGGCCGATCACCGCTCATCCTGTGGTCGGCAATTTGACACTCGCCATCTACCATCTCGATAACTGCGAGTGGGCGCAGAAAATTCCGCCCAAAAATCGCGTCCCCTTCGCCGCCGCCGCCGCTGCGCGAGCGGCCGGTTATCGCCCTTGCCATGTTTGCTGCGCCCGGCAGACTCCTTAATCCAATCAGCCGAAACAACCGACATCGCATGGTGCGAGAAACAGGCGAGGAGCTATTGGGGCTGTCGAGTTTTGTCAGCGTATTTGTATGGCATGGCAACACAATTATCTTGACACATATAAAGCGCAGCGTTAGACTGCGCGCACATTAAGCAAA
>JANMAD010000659.1:0-5480 GCA_031359515.1 Acidobacteriota bacterium
CACGCCATCCGCGCACGCTTCCCCGCTGCGCGGATCACGGTCGCGGTCGGCAAGCCGGGCAAGCAAGTCGTTGAGTTGGCGGCTTGCGCCGACGATGTGCTGGTCGTTGATCGCGTGAAATTGCGCGATGGGTTTATCCCCACTTCGCTCTGGCAGATCGCGCGGCTCGTGAAAGACGTGCGCGGGCGCTGCTTCGACTTTGTGATCGATCTGCACAGTCTATCGGAGACAAATCTGCTTGGTTATCTCTCCGGCGCGCGGCATCGCCTCTACGCGCGGCGGCCGACGCGCTCGCTCGATTACCTGGCGAACTTCAATCCGCGTCCGCCGGTCGAAGATACGACGAAGCACGCCGTTGATCGTTATCTGGACGTGCTTGCACCGCTCAAGGTTGGCATGGTCGCGCGCGTGCCGCGTCTGCCCGTGCGCGCGGATGCGCAGGCAGTGGTCGAACAAATTTTTCGTAAGGAGAAACTGAGCGGCGACATGCCGCTCGTCGGCTTGTTTCCGGGCGCGGGGCATCCGAGCCGGCAGTGGCCGCGCGAACGATTCGTGGAACTGGCCGGGCGGCTGGAGCGCAACGACAGCGTGCGTGTCGTTGTCTTTCTCGGCCCCGAAGAGCGCGGGCAGTTGCGCGCCTTGCGCACCGTCTTCTCGCGCACAACGGCCTTCATCGAGCAATTAACCATTCCACAACTCGCGGCCGCGCTCGCGCGCTTGAGCGTCTTCGTCACCAACGACACAGGCCCGCTGCATATCGCCACGGCCGTGGGTGCGCCGGTCGTCGTGCTGCTTGGTCATCCGACGAACAAAGCTTACATGCCGCTTGAGCCGCGCCACCGCGTCATCCACGCGCACATGATCACGGACATCTCTGTGGACGAGGCTTACATCACCGCGCGCTCCGTCCTCACTTCTGAGCGCACCGCCTCGCTCTTCGCCAGTTAATGAGACAGTCAAGCTTTATCATCTGCTGTGCCTCTATAATCCTTATGCGACTACGCAGCAGGGAATAATGACTCGAACACTCCGCATACCCGGTTTACTGTTGGCGTTGGTCATGCTGTCGCATTGCGGCGGTCAATCCCTGTCCACACAGCAGGGCGACGCACCGGCAGCACAGGCTGACGCGCATTCGTCGAATCACAGCGCGTCGGCCGCACCCACCCGCGCGGCCGACGCGGAACTGGCCCAACGGATCGCGCAGGAGATTGATAGAGGCAAGTTCGCGGCGGCGCGTTGGGGCGTGCTGGTCGTTTCGTTGCGCGACGGGCGCGTGCTATATGCGCGCGACGCGGAGCGTTTGTTTTTACCCGCCTCGAACATGAAGTTGTACACGACGGCCGCCGCGCTCGATCTGCTCGGCGCGGACTATCGCTGGCGCACATCCGTCTATGCGAGTGCGCCGCCAGATGCGCAGGGCACATTGAGCGGCGACCTCACGCTCTACGGGCGCGGCGCGCCCGACCTGGCGGCACATCTGACACGGCATACGCCGGTTGATCATCTGCAACAACTGGCCGATGAGCTTTACAGTCGCGGCGTGCGGCGGGTGCGCGGGCGCGTGGTCGGCGACGAGAGCTATTTTCGCGGTGACGCGCTCGGCGACGGCTGGTTGTGGACGGACGTGCAGTGGTACTTCGGCGCGGAGCCGAGCGCGTTGTCGGTAGACGGCAATGAAGTGACGGTCAGCGTTGCGCCCGGCGCGAAAGTTAGCGAGCGGGCCGTGGCGCGGCTCGTGCCGGAGACAGATTACGTGCGCGTGACGAACGATACGGACACGGTCGCGCGCGATGTGCGTCCCGCGCTCGGTGTGACGCGCGGACTGTCCGACAATGAAGTGCGCGTGTGGGGCGAGTTGCCGTTGGGATCGGCCGGCTATGGCGTGCGGCTCGCCGTTTATCATCCGGCACTGTGGGCCGCGCAGTTATTCAAACGTGCGTTGCAAGCGCGCGGCATTACGGTCGATGGCGAACCTAGCGCGCGTGATGCGCGTGTGCGAGCGGACGAGCGATTCGATCCGGCACGCGCCACTGAGTTAGCTGTGGTCACGAGCGCAACGCTCGGCGAGATCGTGCGCGCAACGAATAAAGAGAGCATCAATCTGGACGCGGAGTTGATCTTGCGCACGCTCGGTAGAGAGCGCGGCGCAGCGTATGCGCCGAATCCCGATCCGGAACGCATGCGCCTGCGCGGTGATGATGAAGCGGGCGTGGCGGTCATGCGTCGCTGGCTGCGTGAGAGCGCGGGCGCAAACGCCGACCTGCTCGCGCTGCACGACGGTAGCGGTCTCTCGCGTCTCGATCTCATCACGCCCGCCGCCACCGTGAAGCTCTTGCAACGCATGACCACAAGCCAAGCCGCAGAAGTCTTCCGCGCTTCGCTCCCCATCGCCGGCCGCGACGGCACGCTCGCGGATCGCCTGCGCGGCGCACGCACCGTCGAGCGCATCAACGCCAAGACCGGCACGATCACATACGTCCACGCCCTCTCCGGTTACGCCGCTGCCGCCGACGGCGAGCCACTCGCCTTTTCTATTATCTGCAACGAAGAGACCGACCGTGCGCCCGGCTCGAACGCCCTCGACGCCATCGCCACCCTGCTCGCAACCTACCCGAATTTTGAGCAGAAATAGCGGGATTTGTGATAAACGACCGGAAAATCGCTGCCCTTACACGTTTACTATGGACAAACATAGTTTAATATGTGATACTTTCGTCGCCGCCTCCACAGGCGGAAACCCGGTTACGTGCGCGATGTGCGGCCACAGCAGGTCGCAGACGGATGACAAGTTGTTCCCTGTACGTTAGCACCTCAGCCACGCCCCCGACAGGGACTTTCCAGTGAAAGTTGACAGTAGGGCCGAACGGCCCGAACGTTTGCCAACGACTGCCGCCGAAGCCCCACGCGCATATCCGTCGAGTCGGCCGCGCCCCTGTGAAATCAGTTAACCCGGCCCGACGCGCGCACGCGCCACACAAGCTCGCACCCGCCCGGCACCTTCTCTGTGTGCCATCGAAATGGAGTGACCGATTATGCTGATACGAATGCGACTCCCCCTATTCCTGCTGCTGACTCTTGCGACCTGCGTCGCCACGTCCGCGCGCACTGACGGAACCGAAACGGATCGTGACCGCGACGGGCTGACCGGCCCCGTGCGTCGCGTCCGCACGGAGACCGCGAAGGTGCTGGTCAAAGAGGGTAAGATCGTCGAAAGCCCGCGTGTCGTGCTGGAGACCGCGACCTACGATATGAAAGGCGCGAAGATCGACAACGCCTACTTCCTAACGGCCGGCGGCGCGCTGACCGGCAAAGAGGTTTACAAGTACGACGACAAAGGCAACATCGTCGAGATGACGCTCTTCAACACGGACGGCTCGCTCTTGAGCAAAGAGGTCTATCAGTATGAGTTCGACGCGATGGGCAATTGGACGAAGATGATCACGTCGGTCGCCGTCATCGAGAACGGCAAGCTCAACTTCGAGCCGACCGAAGTGACCTATCGCTCGCTCAGCTACTTCATGGGCGAGGCCGTCGCGCAAAAACTCCAACCCGGCCCGACGCAGAGCGCGCCGACGGTGGCGAACAACACGGCCGCCGCACAGCCGGTCGCGGTGGTGAAGACGTCCGCGGCTGCGCCATCGTCGCCCACGCCCGTTGCGGCGAATGCGCAGCGCACCAATGCGCCCGCGCCCCTTTTGCCGAGCGCCGCGCTAGGCGCGGGCGCGAGCGTGACGCTGAGCGCGCCGACAAGCGTCGCGAATACAGCTATGACCAACGTCGCGGTGGTGAAGGTTGACGACGGCCCGCCGCCGCCGACCACCGTGTTCCGCGCACCGGTCAAACCCGTCTCGGGCGGTGTGCTCAACGGGCGCGCAATGAACATGCCGCCGCCTGAATATCCTGAGCAGGCCAAACGCATGCGCGTCTCCGGTCTGGTCACGGTTGAGGTAGTGGTTGACGTGACGGGGCGCGTCATTTCGGCGAAGGCCACCTCCGGTCATAGCACTCTGCGCGAAGCGGCCGAGCGCGCAGCGATGCGTACGCGCTTCTCGCCCACACTCTTGTCGGGTCAGCCCGTCAAGGTCGCGGGCGTCATCAACTACAACTTCGCGTTCTAAGACGCAGCGCACGAAGAGTGCCGACATTAGCACTCGTCGTGCGCCGGCCAACCTCTAGCCTGACCCGCGTGCGCCCCGTGCGCCGCAATATTTTCCACCACTCATTTCCCACACGAGAGAACACTTATGGCTCTGACCGGACAACTCAACGATCTTTCCCTGAGCGAACTGATCGAGTTCTTCTGCAACCAACGCAAGACGGGCCGCCTCAAGGTTGATTATGCACTCGCGCCCGGCGTCTTCTTTATCAAAGAGGGGGAGTTGGTGGATGCTAAGCTCGGCGCGCTTAACGGCGTCGAAGCTATCTATTTCGCGCTGACGATGCCGAGCGCGGCCTTCGACTTCAGCGCGACCGTGCAGTCTTCGCGCCACACCATCAATGAACCGTGGACGCGCGTCGTGCTCGAAGGCTTGCGCCGGATAGACGAAGGTCTGCCGCCGAGCGAGCAAGACCCGTTCGCCGGCAGCGACGAGTTGGACGAGGTAGTCGGTGAGTATCTCGGCTTTATCGAGATGACCGGCGACAAAGCGCCGCCGACACAGGCGGCGGCCCAGCCCGACGTGCCCGCGCCCGCTAAAGCTGACGCGCCGCAGAGCCTGCCGTTCGCGCAGACCATCGCCGCCACCAATGCTGCGGGCGGACGCAAGTTCGTCGTGGGCGGGGTCGCCGCGGCCGTCGTGCTCGCATGCATCGTCGCCGCCGTGCCGCTCGTCAAACGCTTCGCGCGCGGCAACGCGACCACCGCGCCCGTCGCAGCGCAACCCGTTGCGCCCGCCGCCGATGCGAGCGCCACCAACACGCCCACCGACACGAGCACGACTGCGCCGCCGCCCGCCGCCCCCGCCGCCGAAGACGCGGTGCTGGCCGCCAAGCGCGAGCACGACCGCGAGTTGCGTCTGCAACGCGAGCGCGAGCAGCGCAAGTTAGACGAAGCGAAGAAGGCCGAGTTGCAAGCGCTCGCTGCGCCGACGCCGGTCGCGCCCGCCGTGGGGCCGAAGAGTGTGCGCGTCAGCATTTCTTACGATGAGAGCGGGCACGTCACCTCCGCTTCCGCCGTCGGCTCAACCCCCGGCGCAGAGGCATACGCCTCGACGGCCGTGCGCATCGCACGTGGTCGCCGCTTCCCCGCCGGTCAAGCCGGCTCGACCGTCGTGACGATCCCGATCAACTAGGCAGAGCGGGACAAAAGTTCAAAGCCAGAATCGCGCGCTAGACTTAATGAATCCAGCGCGCGATTTTTGTCTCTTCACTTTCACTGCTCGCGCTTACTTGAATCCGACGGCACCGAGCAGTAAGAGCAGCGCACGTTTGAGGCCGATGTCGCGGCCGCGCGGGTCGTACCATTCGTCGAGCGCGTG
>JANMAD010000005.1:0-4658 GCA_031359515.1 Acidobacteriota bacterium
CCTTAATTAGCCGCGCGCTATATGTCAGTACCGCCTGCTGTAGCGGGCGGGTCGTGGCAACATTAGCACCCGCCCGCTACAGCAGGCGGTACTGACCCGGACGCTAATTCCGCAGTGAATGGATCGGTGCGGGGATGCGCCCGCCGCGCCGGATGAAGTCGGCGCAGCCAAACTTGTTCACCGGCATGACGGGCGCGGTGCCGAGCAGGCCGCCGAACTCGACCATGTCGCCCACGTCTTTGCCCGGCACGGGGATGATGCGCACGGCCGTCGTCTTGTTGTTCATCACGCCGATGGCCATTTCGTCGGCGATGATCGCGGCGATAGTCTCGGCGGAGGTCGAACCGGGCACGGCGATCATGTCGAGACCGACGGAGCAGACGCTCGTCCACGCTTCGAGTTTTTCCAACGTCAACGCGCCGACGCGCGCCGCTTCGATCATGCCGCCATCTTCCGACACCGGAATGAACGCGCCGCTCATGCCGCCGACCGCGCTCGACGCCATCGCGCCGCCCTTTTTCACCGCGTCAGTGATTAGGGCCAACGCCGCTGTCGTGCCCGGCGCACCCGCGCGCTCGAAGCCGAAGCCTTCGATGATCTCCGCGACCGAATCGCCGGACGCGGGCGTGGGCGCGAGTGAAAGATCAATGATGCCGAAGCTCAAGCCCATCCGTCTGGCCGCTTCGCGCCCGACCAGTTCACCGGCGCGCGAGAGCTTGAAGGAGAGTTTTTTGATCAACTCGGCCAGTTCGTCCAACGGCAGATCGCGCGGCGCATGTCGCACCGCATGATTGACGACGCCGGGGCCGGAGACGCCGACGTTGATCACCGCTTCCGCCTCGCCGACGCCATGGAACGCGCCCGCCATGAACGGATTGTCCTCGACCGCGTTGGCGAAGCAGACGAACTTCGCGCACGCCAAGCCGCCTTGCTCGCGCGTCAACTCCGCCGCCGCTTTGATCAACTCGCCGACGCGCCGCACCGCGTCCATGTTGATGCCTGCGCGCGTCGTCGCCACGTTCACCGACGAACAGAGTCGTTTCGTCGTCGCCAACGCTTCGGGGATCGAATCGAGGAAAATATTTTCGGTGTCCGTCCAGCCTTTATGCACGAGCGCGGAGTAGCCGCCGATGAAGTCCACGCCGACGCGCCCCGCCGCCTCGTCAATCGCGCGGGCGAGTTGCACACAGTCGCTGCTGGAGCGCGCCGCGCCTGCGACGAGCGACGCGGGTGTGATCGAGATGCGCTTGTTGGCGACGCGGATACCGAACTCGTCCGCGATCTCGTCAACGGTGGCGACAAGCCGCGCCGCTGTCCGTTCGATCTTTGCGCGCACAAGCTCACACGTGCGCGCGATTGTCTCGCCCGCGCAGTCGCGCAGCGAGAGACCGAGCGTGACGGTGCGCACGTCGAGGTGTTCCATCTCGGTCATCCTGATGGTCTGCAAGATTTCGGCCTGCGTGTATGGCATGTGTTTGTGCGCGCCTAACCGAGGATGTGACTGAAGAGTAGGATGAGCAGGAACAGCACGAACAGCACGATAGCGATTAGCACTAAGCGCAACGTCGGATCATCCTGCCCCTCGTCGAGCAACATGAATGTCACTTCGCGCTGCCGTGCGCCGCGCGCTGGCACTGGCTCGCTCTGTGGTTGCGCTTGCGCACGCTCCTGCTCACCTTGCGTGCGCTCAGCTTGCGCGCCTTGCTTGTGTTTCTTTGCCTGCAACTCGACCCGCACCTGCGCCGCAAGTGCCTGCAAATCTTGCTTCTGCTGCTGATTCGGGAGCATAGTCGCGTTGTTTTTCTCGTCCGCTGCTTTAACGCGCGCACGCTGGCGCGCCAGTTCGTCCGACAGCGCCAGATGCTCCTCGCCGGTGAAGGTCCGCGTGCTATTGATCGCGCCCGCCATCGGCTTCTCGGCCGCAGGGGGCGGGGGCGCAGCCGGCTCGGCCGCTGTATCGGCTGTGGTCTGGCCGGCCGCCAGGGACTCGGCCATTTTGGCCCGACACTGCGGACAGAACTTCGCCTGCCCGCGCACCGCCGCGCCGCACTTAGTACACCGTCGGGCAATCTCTGGTTCCATAAAGCAGAGGTTAGAGGTTAGAGGTCAGAGGTTAATGTCGGACGGTCTTCACCGACCTCTAACCTCTGATCTCTCTTTCATATCCTGTGCATAGCATTGAACAGGTCTTCGCGCTGGGCGTAAATGCGTACACCGAGCCGGTCGCCGGCGGCGCGGAAATGCTCTTTCAACTCCGTGACCGTGCGCTCGGCGCGCGACATATCGGCAATGATGACCATCGCAAACTTGCCCTGTACGACCGTCTGGTTGATGTCCTCGATGCTGCAATCGAACTCGGCCAGAATCTGCGCCACGCCCGCCACGATGCCCGGATGATCCACGCCGAACACGCTCACGATCAGCCGATCCGATGAGCCTGCCGCCGTGCCTTTGCCTGTCGCCGCCACATCATGACGTGCGCCCGCGCCGCCGTTCGCCGGCACGGACGGCTCCACCGCGCGGTAGATATCCGTCACCAACCCCTCGACCGTGCGCTCGTCCGCGCTCGCGCCCAAACGACCATAAACCGCCCGCGTGATCCGGTAGATCAGTTCTTCGTTAGCCATTTTAAGACAGTGACAAGTGACGAGTGACAAGTGACGAGTAAGCAGTTGTTCAGCTTGTCACTCATCACTTATTACTCGTCACTGCTTTCATGGTCTGCCGTTATCGCCCGCCCTTAATTCATCAGCCGCCACGCGCAACTCGTCGGACGGCGTGTCCTGCACGTCCACGCGATCCACGATGGCGACGACGGCCGCTTCAATCGCCATCTCTTGATCACCAATAGCCGTGCGCGCTGCTTTGCCGTAAGCGCACATCACCATCTCGCCCACACCCGCGCCCATGCGATCCGCCACGACAACGATGTTGCGCGTCGGCTCTTTGTCCAACTCAAGCGGATGCACGACGAGGAAGCGCACGCCCTCAAGATCAGGCGACTTCTTCGTAGCCCAGACTGTGCCGACCACTTTAGCTAAGAACATTGTGTTACGCGCTCAACTGCTGCCTCACGCGACCGGCTGCCGCCGCCCCGCGGCCACGCGCGCAAACGTCGCGCGTAACTGCTGCTCAAACTCATGGTCGTTGCCCCATTCCAAAACGATGCGCAGCAAAACGTCGTCCGGGAAACGCCGCTCGTCGTTGCGTAGCAACGCCCAGAGGTAAGCACTGAGGCGGTGCTGTACTTCGTTGATTAGCCGCAGACGTTGCGGCTCAGTTAGCCCGTCCTGTCCGACCTCATAAGTGTCGCGCCCGACAATCGTCAACTCGTGTATGAATTGCGCGACAAACTCCTCTTTCTCCGCGCGGGAGTAAGAGGAAAAGACGGTAATGGCTTCGTCGGTAGTCATACACACACGTCAGACGATTTCGCGCGCCAAGTTGTTTATGTCAAACCCGCGCTCTGCCAGCACCTTGATGCGGACATTGCCGTTGAGGATGCGGCCATCGGGTTTAACGCGCAACGCTTCGCTCTGGCCCGGTCGTAAAGATTCGACGATCTCAGTCGTCGCGCGTTGCCGCCAATAAACTAATGAGAAGCGACCGGCGCCCGATTCCAACGTGTCATCCGCATGAATGCGCTGAAGCGCCGGTCGCTGTTCGTCGCGCACAATGTTCGCCCTTACACTTTAGCGAACACTTCGGCCGGGTCGCCGAGGTCGTGCGCCGAGGGCGTGATGATCGTGCGCGCGTTGACGTAAATCTTTTCGCCCTTCTGGATGGCGCGCCGCACGTCGTCCTCCGAGACGAAATCGAGCGCCTTGTGGCCGTTCGTTGCGCCTGTCTTTGCGCCGCCGTTGCCGGCCGGTTGTACTGCCGGCGTGACGGGTTGCGGCGCGGGTTGTGTCGTGCCGCCGTTGCTGCCGGTTGGCGCGGCTGCGGGCGGCGCGCTCGCGGGCGGCGCATTCTGGCCAACTCCGCGCGTTGATAAGAAACGATCCACGATGGCAGCGACATCTTCACGGCTGACACGCGCGCCGGTCTGCGGCGCGGCGACGGCGGCCGGTTGTGGCTGCGTTGGTGCAGGCATCATCACCGATGGGCGCGCTGTTGTTGTGCGTGCCGGCCGCGCGCTCGGCACGGGGCGCGTCTCGAAGGCGACGCGCTTGATGTCCATTAAGTGGAGCGGCGAGATGTTGTCGGAGGTGACGTTGCCGCCCCACGAGCCGCAACCCAAAGTCATTGAAGGTGGCAGTGCGGTCGAGAAGCCAATCGCGCCGTGCGTCGTCGGCGTGTTGACGACGACGCGCGAGGCGGGCCTCTCCATGCCGTAAGCCTTCGCCGTCTCGCGCGAGCGCGTGTGTATGCCGGCGGTGTGGCCCATGCCGCCGTAAGACAAAATTTCGAAACAACGCGCCGCGCCGCGCTCGACGCCGTCCTCAACATAGAACGCGAGAATCGGCGATAGCTTCTCCATCGAGAGCGGATACTCACGCCCGACGCCGCCGACCTCAGCGATCAGACAGCGCGTGCCCGGCGGCACACTGATGCCTGCCATGCCCGCGATCACATCCACTGAACGGCCCACGATCTGCGCGTTCAAACTACGTTGCGGTGTAACGACGATCTTGCCGAGTTTGTCCGCGTCGCCCGCG